>JBAVXU010000375.1:0-1746 GCA_049698415.1 Mycobacteriales bacterium | reverse complement strand
ATCGACGCTTCGCCGACCGCGGCGCTGGTCACGAACGCGCTCGGGATGGCGATCGACTCTCGCACTCCGCCGGCCGGAGCGGTGATCCACTCCGACCGCGGGACCCAGGGCGGACTCAATCGGTCGTCGCAACACCGCTCCTGATCTCGGAGGTGTTCGATGGCTCGGCGTCAGCAACAGGCGGATCGGGCTCTGCGCCCGGCGATGCGTTCGCCGGGCCGGCCGATGCCCGCACGGCATGTGGAGCGCGCCTTCTGGCGGCTGATCGCGCTAGGCAAGCGCACCGAGGAGGCGGCGCTGGAGATCGGCGTGTCGACGCCCGTCGCGGTGCGCTGGTTTCGTCACGCTGGCGGCATGCCGCCGCTGAGCCTGGCCGAGCCCACCGGCCGCTATCTGTCGTTCTGCGAGCGTGAGGAGATCGCGCTTCTGAAGGCGCAGGGGCAGGGCGTCCGTGAGATCGCCCGGGAGCTCAGGCGCGATCCCGCGACGATCTCACGGGAGGTGCGGCGCAACGCCGCGACCCGCAACGGCAAGCACGACTACCGGGCGAGTGTCGCGCAATGGAAGGCACAGACCGCGGCGCGGCGTCCCAAGCCTGCGAAGCTGGCGAGTAATCCACGGCTACAGGACTACGTCCAGACCCGGCTCAGCGGGCAGTTGCAGCGTCCTGATGGGACGGTCGTGGCCGGCCCGCCAACGACCTGGAAGGGGCTGAACAGGCCGCACCGCGCCGATCGGCGCTGGGCCACGGCCTGGAGCCCGGAGCAGATCTCCCGGCGGCTGGTCCTCGACTTCCCCGAGGATGTCGACATGCGCATCAGCCACGAGGCGATCTACCAGGCGCTCTACATCCAGGGACGCGGCGCGCTCAAGCGTGAGCTGGTGGCTTGCCTGCGCACCGGTCGCGCTCTGCGCAAACCGCGGGAACGGTCGCGGAACAGGCCGCAAGGCCACGTCACCGCCGACGTCGTGCTCAGCGAACGGCCTGCCGAGGCCGAGGATCGGGCGGTCCCCGGTCACTGGGAGGGCGACCTCATCATCGGTTTGAACCGGTCCGCGATCGGCACCGTCGTCGAGCGCAGCAGCCGCTACACACTGCTCGTGCACCTTCCCCGGCTCGCGGGCTACGGCACCACCGCCCCGGTCAAGAACGGGCCCGCCCTGGGCGGCTACGGGGCCATCGCGATGAAGGACGCCCTCACCACGACGATGACCACGATGCCCGCCGAACTGCTGCGGTCGCTGACCTGGGACCGCGGCAAGGAGCTGTCCGCTCACGCGCAGTTCAAGGTCGACACCGGGATCGCCGTCTACTTCGCCGACCCGCACTCGCCCTGGCAGCGCGGCACGAACGAGAACACCAACGGCCTGCTGCGACAGTACTTCCCCAAAGGCACCGACCTGTCGCGCTGGACCCACGACGAGTTACTCGCCGTCCAGGCGGCGGTCAACAGCAGACCCCGGAAAGGGCTGGTCTGGAAGACGCCGGCCGAAGTTCTCGACCAGCAGCTACAGTCGCTCCACCAATCCGGTGTTGCAACGACCAGTTGAGACCAGGCAGTACACCTCATGGGTATTCGGGCACCGGCTGCGCGAGGCCGGGCTGCTCGGATCGATGGGCCGGGTCGCCTCGAGCGTGGACAACACCCTGATTGAGTCGTTCTGGTCGACCATGCAGCGCGAGTTGCTCGACACCCGCGACTGGGACTCGCCCGAGCGGCTCTCGTCGGCGATCTTCGAGTGGAT
>JBAVXU010000374.1:0-16423 GCA_049698415.1 Mycobacteriales bacterium | reverse complement strand
GTCGACGACACTCCCGTTGCGGCCCTGGCCTATCCCCTCCTCGTCGGCCACCCGCAACCCGGTGACCTGGTCCTGCTCAACACCACGGCGCAGGCGATGGGACTGGGCACCGGGGGGCTCGCCCTCGTCGTCGCGGTGCCCGGCCGGCTGCCCCCCGACCGCACCGGGCCGGGCCACCTGGTCAAGGCGCGCTACACGCCGCTGCAGGCGGTGGTGCTCGGTGTCGACGAGCCGGAGTCGCCGCATCACGCCCTGATCGCCGCGGCCGACACGATCGAGGGGATGCCCGTGGTCGCCGCTGACCTGCACTCGGCACTTCCCGCGGTCGTGGCCGGCATCCGGGCCGCCCGGCCGGGTGTCCGCATCGCGTACGTGATGACCGACGGGGGTGCGCTGCCGCTGTGGCTCTCGCATACGGTGCGTGATCTCGGCGGCCTCCTGTGCGGGACGGTGACCACCGGCCAGTCCTTCGGCGGCGACCTCGAGTCGGTGACACTGCATACGGGGCTCCTGGCTGCGCGGCATGTGCTCACGGCCGACGTGGCGATTGTGACCCAGGGGCCGGGAAATCTCGGCACGGCCACGCCGTGGGGCTTCTCCGGAGTCGCCGCAGGAGAGGCCGTCAACGCCGCCGCGACGCTGCAGGGTCGCCCGGTCGCCGCCCTCCGCCTGTCCGGCGCCGATCCACGCGAGCGCCATCGCGGTGTGTCCCACCACAGCCTGACGGCCTACGGCCGGGTGGCTCTGGCGCGTGCCGACGTCGTGTTCCCGACCGGGCTGCCGGCGGAACTCGCCGCCCGGGTGGCCGAGGACATCGAGCCGCTGCGCTCGCGCCATGAGATCGTCGAAGTGCAGATCGACGGCCTGGCCGAGGCTTTGCGCGCGCTGCCCGTCGCGCTGTCCACCATGGGCCGCGACCTGGCCGGCGACGAGGCGTACTTCCTGGCCTGCGCAGCGGCCGGTCGACATGCGGCGGCCCTGCTCGAGCGGCCATGATCCACACCCGTCCGCGACGGGCGGATCAGCCGGTCGCGACGATCAGCAACGTGAATGCCACCAGCACGATCAGCAGCGCCGCGACGTAGACCCAGGTACGGAAGAGCCCACCCTGGGCGGAGTACTCGATCTTGCGCTTGCGCCGTTCGAGAGGGGGAAGCCCGTGCAGGTCCTCCCGGGTGGGCTTGGCGACCGGCTCCTCGGGGGTCGGGGCCAGGAACAGGTCGCGCAGCCGTCCGCGCTCCGGCATGGCGCTCACCTCACATGCTGGCGATGAGTTTCTCCACCCGCTCGTCCACCGAGCGGAAAGGATCCTTGCACAGCACGGTCCGTTGCGCCTGGTCGTTGAGCTTGAGGTGCACCCAGTCGACCGTGAAGTCTCGGCGCTTCTCCTGCGCCCGGCGGATGAACTCCCCGCGCAGCTTGGCCCGGGTGGTCTGTGGAGGCACCGACTTGGCCTCGAAGATGTCGAGGTCACGGCTCACCCGGTCGACCACCCCGCGCCGCTCCATCAGGTAGTAGAGACCCCGTCCCCGGTGCACGTCGTGATAGGCGAGATCCAGTTGGGCCACCCGCGGGCTCGACATCGGCAGGTCGTGCTTAGAGCGGTAGCGCTCGATCAGTTGGTATTTCGTCACCCAGTCGATCTCACGGTCCACACTGGACAGATCGGAGCCGTCGACCGCGTCGAGGACCCGGCCCCACAACTCCAGCACCCGCTTGCTGACCGGGTCGGTGCCGCGGCGCTCGAGGAACTCGGTCGCCTTCTCGTGGTACTCCCGCTGGATCTCCAGGGCCGTTGCCTCGCGACCGTTGGCCAGTTTCACCTTGCGCTGGCAGGTGATGTCGTGCGAGACCTCGCGAATCGCCCGGATGGGGTTCTCGAGCGTCAGGTCACGCAGCACCACACCCGCTTCGATCATCCGCAGCACGATGTCTGCGCTGCCGACCTTGAGCATCGTCGTGGCTTCGTTCATGTTGGAGTCGCCGACGATGACGTGCAGGCGCCGGAACCGCTCGGCATCGGCATGCGGCTCGTCGCGGGTATTGATGATCGGCCGCGACCGGGTGGTGGCGGATGACACGCCTTCCCAGATGTGCTCGGCTCGCTGCGAGAGGCAGTAGACGGCCCCGCGAGGAGTCTGCAGCACCTTGCCGGCGCCGCACAGCACCTGCCGGGTGACCAGGAACGGGATGAGTACGTCGGCCAGGCGACTGAACTCCCCGAGCCGGCCGACCAGGTAGTTCTCGTGGCAGCCGTAGGAGTTGCCCGCCGAGTCGGTGTTGTTCTTGAACAGGTAGATGTCGCCGGCGATGCCCTCCTCACGCAGCCGCCGCTCGGCGTCGACCAGCAGACCCTCCAGGATCCGCTCCCCCGCCTTGTCGTGGGTGACGAGGTCGATGACGTCGTCACACTCGGGGGTGGCGTACTCCGGGTGCGAGCCGACGTCGAGGTAGAGCCGGGCACCGTTGCGCAGGAAGACGTTGCTGCTGCGCCCCCAGGAGACGACGCGGCGGAAGAGGTAGCGGGCGACCTCGTCAGGACTGAGCCGACGCTGCCCGCGAAAGGTGCAGGTGACGCCGTACTCGTTCTCGAGTCCGAAGATCCGACGGTCCATCAACCCAGCCTAGTGCGGCGAGCTAGCTGCCATCGGGGTCTGCGGGCGGTGGCGGGGGGGTCGGTTCGTCCGGGGTTGCGCCTGCGGGCGGCTCTGCGGCAGCCGGCTGCGACGCGAGCAGCGCCTCGAGCCGGGTGCCGGTGATCCGGCGGAACCTGCGCCCCTCGCGGGTGCGGTCGAGCACTGCCACCTCGAGCGACGTGCCAGGGATCTCGCGCGGGGCGCCGTTGTCGGAGCCGGTGTTGGCCAGCGCCGCCACGGCCAGGTGCAGTGCAGACTCGAGACTCTGCTCGTCGCGGTGGTCCGCCCGCAGCCTGGTGGCGATCTGCTCGGACTGCCCGCCCATCGCGACGAATCCAGGTTCGTCGCCGACGGAGCCGTCGTAGGTCAGCCGGTAGAGCTGGTCATCAGCGGGTGTGTCGCCCACCTCGGCCACGCAGATCTCGACTTCGTAGGGCTTGGACTGCTCGGTGAAGATGGAGCCGAGCGTCTGGGCGTAGGCGTTGGCGAGCCCGCGGCCCGTGACATCGCGGCGGTCGTAGGAGTAGCCGCGCAGGTCGGCGAGGCGGATGCCGGCAACCCTGAGGTTCTCGAACTCGTTGTATTTGCCGACGGCGGCGAAGGCGATCCGGTCGTAGATCTCGGCCACCTTGTGCAGGGCGGAGGAGGGGTTCTCTGCCACGAACAGCACGCCCTCGGCATAGGTGAGCACGATGACGCTGCGGCCGCGGGCGATGCCTTTGCGGGCGTATTCCGAGCGGTCACGCATGATCTGCTCGGGCGAGGCGTAGAACTGCATCCCCACGGAGGTTCGTGCCTTTCGGTCGACGTGTCGTTATCCCCGGCCACTCGGCTCGCGCCGTCAGCCGCCGGGGTTGGTCATCCGCTCCTGCAACATGGCATCAACCAACCGGCCGATCTCGTCCTCACCGGCGCGGCGATATCCCTCAGCGGTGACGATGCCCACCACCGGGAAGATCCGCCGGGCGATGTCCGGGCCACCGGTGGCCGAGTCGTCGTCGGCGGCGTCGTACAACGCCTCGACGCACAGCCTGATGGCGCTCTCCTCGGACACTCCGTCTTCGTAGCGCTTCTTCAGTGCGCTGCGCGCGAAGCTCGAACCCGAGCCGACCGAATGGAACGAGTGCTCTTCGTACCGGCCGCCGGTGACGTCGTAGGAGAAGATCCGGCCCGCCTTGGCCTGGTCCTCGGCGTCGAGGTCGTAGCCGGCGAAGAGTGGGACGACCGCGAGCCCCTGCATGGCCGCGCCGAGGTTGCCGCGGATCATCGTGGCCAGGCGGTTGGCCTTGCCGTCGAGCGACAACGTGTTGCCCTCGATCTTCTCGTAGTGCTCGAGCTCGACCTGGAACAGCCGGACGACCTCGATCGCGATCCCGGCAGTGCCGGCGATGCCGACGCAGGAGAACGAGTCGGCCGGGAAGACCTTTTCGATGTCGCGCTGCGCGATGACGTTGCCCATCGTCGCGCGGCGGTCACCGGCCATCACGACCCCGCCGGCGAAGGTCACCGCGACGATAGTGGTGCCGTGCGGTGCGAGGCCGGCCGCGGAACCTGGCGGCAGCGGCCGTCGGCCGGGCAGGAGCTCGGGAGCCACCCCGCCGAGGAACTCACTGAACGAGCCCGAACCATGCGATGCGAGCAAGTCAGGAAGGCGACTCCACTGCTGGGGTCCTGACGGCATCTGGCTCCCTGGGCTGGCATCGGACGACGGTGGAAACCCTATCGTCGCAGCGGGCAGATTCTGGTCGTGCCGCGTGGTGTCGCCGCACCCGGCGGCTACTCGCCCCCCTTTTGGACGAAGCTGCGAACGAACTCCTCGCTGTTCTCCTCGAGCACGCCGTCGATCTCGTCGAGCATGTCGTCGACGTCGTCAGTCAGCTTCTCGTGCCGCTCCTTGACGTCGGATTCGGGGCTCGCGGACGCCTCGACCTCGGCCGCGTCCTCGGTCCTGCGGCTGGCCTTGGACTGCCCGCCGGATTCTCGGGTCGGCATCGACTTGCTCCTTTCCCTCGTCTTCCGTCGTCGTGGGCCAAACGTACCCCGCGGATGCGACAGGAGGCCGCGCCGGGCGCGGGGACGGTCAGGAACCGACGGTGAGCGCATCGACGAGTTCGGCCGCGTCGGAGCACCGATCGATCAGGCTTCCGACGTGAGCGCGGGTGCCGCGCAGGGGCTCCAGCGTGGGGACCCGGACCAGGCTCTCGCGACCGAGGTCGAAGATCACCGAGTCCCACGAGGCGGCAGCCACCTGGGCGGGATAACGGCTCAGGCAACGGCCACGGAAATACGCGCGGGTGTCCTCGGGCGGCTCGGTCATCGCCGATCGCACGTCCTCCTCGGTGACCAGGGTCTCCATCGAACCGCGCGCCACCAGCCGGTTGTAGAGACCGCGGTCGGGACGGACGTCGGAGTACTGCAGGTCGATCAGTTGCAGTCGCGGAGAGTCCCAGTCGAGCCCGTCGCGCTCGCGGTAGCCCTCGAGCAGGCGCAGCTTGGCCACCCAGTCGAGCTCGCGGGCGCACGACATGGGGTCGATCTCGAGCCGCGACAGCACCGACTCCCACCGGGCCAGGATGTCGACGGTCACCTCGTCGGCATCGGCGCCGTAGCGGTCCTCGACGTACTTGCGGGCCTGGTCGAGATATTCCATCTGCAGTTGTACGGCGGTCAGGCGGCGCCCGGTGGCGAGTTGCACCTGATGGGTGAGCGACGGGTCGTGCGACACCGCGCGCAGCGCGCTGACCGGATTGTCGACCGTCAGATCCACGTCGAGGAAGCTGTCCTCGATCATCGCCAGCACGAGTGCGGTGCTGCCCATCTTGAGGTACGTCGCGACCTCGGCGAGATTGGCATCGCCGATGATCACGTGCAGGCGGCGGTATTTCTCGGGGTCGGCGTGCGGCTCGTCGCGGGTGTTGATGATCGGCCGTTTCAACGTGGTCTCGAGCCCCACCTCGACCTCGAAGAAGTCGGCCCGCTGCGACAACTGGAAGCCCGAGTCACGGCCGTCCTGACCGATGCCCACCCGGCCCGCACCACAGATCACCTGGCGAGAGACGAAGAACGGGGTCAGGTTGCGCACGATGTCGGCGAAGGGTGTCTCGCGGCGCATGAGGTAGTTCTCGTGCGCGCCGTAGGACGCACCCTTGTTGTCGGTGTTGTTCTTGTAGAGCTGGATGGGCAGCGAGCCGGGCACCTCGGCGGCCCGCCGGGCGGCTTCGGCCATCACCCGCTCACCGGCCTTGTCCCAGCGCACGACGTCGTAGGGGTTGCTCACCTCTGGTGTGGAGAACTCCGGGTGGGCGTGGTCGACGTAGAACCTCGCACCGTTGGTCAGGATGACGTTGGCCAGACCCAATTCGTCATCGCCCAGCGGTTCGGCCGCCGCATCCGGCAGACCCATACCGAGGTCGAAACCACGCGCGTCGCGCAGTGGCGACTCCTCCTCGAAGTCCCAGCGCGGCCGGCGGTCGCGCGGCACGTCCGAACGCGAACCGTAGGCGTTGACGATCTGGGACGAGGCGATCATCTGGTTGGCGCCGGGCTGCGCCGGGACCGAGATGCCGTACTCCACCTCGGTGCCCATCACCCTGCGCGCCGTCATGAGGCCGACCCTAAACGGGCGCCCTGCCGGTCAACGGGGTGAAACGACACGAACTAAAGGTACTGGCCGGTGTTGGTCACGGTGTCGATAGCGCGCCCGGATTCGCTGCCCTTGCCCGAAACGAGGGTACGGATGTAGACGATGCGCTCGCCCTTCTTGCCGGAGATCCGAGCCCAGTCGTCGGGATTGGTGGTGTTGGGAAGGTCTTCGTTCTCCCGGAATTCGTCGACGCAGGCGGCCATCAGGTGCTGCATGCGCAGGCCTTTGTGGCCGTGCTCCAAGAAGTCCTTGATCGCCATCTTCTTGCCGCGGTCGACGATGTTCTGGATCATCGCGCCGGAGTTGAAGTCCTTGAAATACAGCACCTCTTTGTCGCCGTTGGCGTAGGTCACCTCGAGGAAGCGGTTCTCCTCGCGCTCGGTGTACATCCGCTCGACCGTGCGCTGGATCATCGCGGCGACGGTCGCATCACGGTTCCCACCGTTCTCCGCCAGATCCTCATCGTGGATCGGCAGGCTGGCGGTGATGTACTTGGAGAAGATGTCTCGCGCGGCCTCGGCGTCGGGCCGCTCGATCTTGATCTTCACGTCGAGCCGGCCGGGCCGCAGGATCGCAGGATCGATCATGTCCTCGCGGTTGGACGCGCCGATGACGATGACGTTCTCGAGGCCCTCGACGCCGTCGATCTCGCTGAGCAACTGCGGCACGATGGTGTTCTCGACGTCGCTGGACACACCGGAGCCGCGGGTGCGGAAGATCGAGTCCATCTCGTCGAAGAACACGATGACCGGAGTGCCTTCGGAGGCCTTTTCGCGGGCCCGCTGGAACACCAGGCGAATGTGCCGCTCGGTCTCGCCGACGTACTTGTTGAGCAGTTCCGGACCCTTGATGTTGAGGAAGTAGGACTTGGCACTGCCCTCGCCGGGCTCGCGTCCCGACTGCGCCGCGACCTTCTTGGCCAAGGAGTTCGCGACCGCCTTGGCGATCAGCGTCTTGCCGCAGCCGGGCGGGCCGTAGAGCAGGATCCCCTTGGGGGGCCGCAATTCGTGCTCGCGGAACAGCTCGGCATGCAGGAAGGGCAACTCGACGGCATCGCGGATCTGCTCGATCTGGTTGGTCAGGCCACCGATCGAGTCGTAGTCGATGTCGGGGACCTCCTCGAGGACGAGCTCCTCGACCTCGGACTTCGGGATCCGCTCGTAGGCATAGGACGAGCGGGACTCGATTAGCAGCGAGTCGCCGACGCGCAGCGGCTGGTCGAGCAGGACGTCGGCGAGGTGCACGACGCGCTCCTCGTCGGCGTGCGAGATCACCAGCGCGCGATCGCCGCCCTCGAGGATCTCCTTGAGCATGACGACGTCGCCTGCTCGCTCGAAGGCGAGTGCCCGCACCACGTTGAGCGCCTCGTTGAGCATGACCTCCTGGCCCCGCCGCATCTCGTCGGCCTCGACCGACGGTGACAACGTGACCCGCAGCTTGCGGCCACCGGTGAAGACATCGACGGTGCCGTCGTCGTGCCGGCCGAGGAAGACCCCGAAGCCGCTCGGCGGCTGGGCCAGCCGGTCGACCTCCTCCTTGAGCGCGATGATCTGCTCGCGGGCTTCCTTGAGGGTGGACACCAAGCGGTCGTTCTGCCCGGACACGCCGGCCAGGCTGCCCTGCGCCTCTGCCAGTCGCTCCTCGAGCACGCGCAGGTGACGCGGCGACTCGGTGAGCCGGCGACGGAGCACCGACACCTCTTCTTCGAGGAAGGAGACCTGAGTCGTGAGGTCGTGGACCTCTTTTTCGTATCGCGCAGCGCGCGCTTCGGCGTCGTCTCGGTCGCTCATGTGTCGTCCACCTCCTCTTCTGGCCAACCTTACCCGCGAGCGGCTCAGCTCAAAGCGCTCCTGCGTTTGCGAGCCTCACGTCGTGTCGGTGGTCTTCGGCGATCTGCGCTGCCGCGGCGGCATGGCGACGCCGTCTGCCAGCCGCCGGCAACTCACCAGGAAAGCGGTGTGCCCGACCATCCGATGCTCTGGGCGTACGGCCAGCCCCACCACGTGCCACGGGCGTACGAGGGACTCCCACGCCGACGGTTCGGTGAAGCCGCCGTGCTCGCGCACCGCCTCCACGAGTCGCGAAAGAGCAGTCGTTGCCGCGACATAGCCGATCAGGACCCCGCCCGGCCGCAGCGCGGCGGCCACGGCGCCCAGGACCTCCCAGGGCGCGAGCATGTCGAGGACCACTCGGTCGACGTCACGCTCCTCGGCCTCGGCCACGTCGCCGCCGTGCAATTCCCAGGCCGGGTGCGGCCCGCCGAAGAATCGCTCGACATTGGTCCGTGCCACCTCCGCGAACTCCGGACGGCGTTCGTACGACACCACCCGACCGGTGGGGCCGACCGCCTGCAGCAGCGAGCACGTCATGGCACCGGAACCGGCTCCGGCCTCGAGCACGTGCGCGCCGGGGAAGATGTCGCCCATGTGGACGATCTGCGCCGCGTCCTTGGGGTAGATCACCTGCGCTCCCCTGGGCATCGCCAGCACGTAGTCGCTCAGCAGCGGGCGGAGCGCGAGATACAGCGTGCCGCTCGTCGCGGTCACCACGACACCTTCTGAACGGCCGATCAGGTCGTCATGGGCGATGCCCCCGCGGTGGGTGTGGAAGAGCTTGCCGGGTTCGAGCAGGACGGTGTGCAGCCGCCCCTTGGGGTCGGTCAGTTGCACCCGGTCACCTGCCTCGAAAGGGCCGGTACGACGCAACCGGCTCACCTCAGAGCTCACCGGGCCGCCGGTTGGAGCACACCCGCGACGTCTGCGGCCCGCAGCACGCCGACCAGCCCGCCGCGGTCATCAAGCACGACGTACTCCGTCGCGGGATGGGCCTGGATCGCGGTCACGATGTCACTGCCGATGAGATCGGCGCGCATGGTCAGGCCGTCACCAAGCGCACGTGCCACGGCACCCACGGTGACCCACGGCCGTCGCTGTTCCGGCGTGGCGCTCACCGCCTCCTCGACCACGACCGCAGATGGATTGCCATCGGAGTCGACCACCACGATTCCGCCCGCTTGTTGTTCGGTGAGCCGGCGCAGCGCCTCGGCAAGGGGCAGATCCGGCGGCACGGTGACAACGGGCCGCGCCATCCGGCCGGCGTGCAGGCGCGGAAGGCGCTCGACCATCGCCGCGCTGCGCATCGCCTGCGTCGCCCCCACCCAGATGAACGCTGCGAGCAGCGCGGTCCAGAACAGGTTGACATAGCCGCCCGCCGCACCCAGCGCCGTCATGAGGGCGCCCACGATCAGCAGCCCCACCGCCAGGGCGCGGCCGGTCCAGCCGGCCACCTTCGTCGCCAGCGGCCGATTGCCGCTGAGCCGCCAGACCCCGGCGCGTACGAGTTGCCCTCCGTCCAGTGGAAGGCCGGGCAGCATGTTGAAGATCGCGATGATCAGGTTGACCCAGGTGAGGTTGACCGCGAGCTCGCGGGCGATCGTGCCGGCCGGGAACAGCGGCGCGGTGACGGCGGCACCGGCCGCCAGCAGCAGAGATACCAGCGGGCCGGCCAGCGTGATGAGGTAGGCCCGCCCCGGGTCGCGCGCGTCGGTGTCGGTCGTGGTCACGCCGCCGAGCATGTACAGCGTGATAGACCGGACCCGTACGCCGACGGCCTGGCTGGTGACGCAGTGCCCGAGCTCGTGCAGGAACACCGACGCGACGAGCAGAAGTGCGAAGGCCACCGCGACGGCGTAGCCGGTGGACGTGCCGGCGCTGCTTGCCTGGTTGGGCCGGCTGTAGGTCAGCGCGATGAAGATGACCAGGATCAGGGTGCTCGGTGACACGAACACCGGGACACCGAGAACTCTCCCCAGCGGCAAGCCGGTGCCGATCAGCCGCTGCGGCGAGGATCTCGAGGGCTCGGCCACATCATCGATGCTACGGCGCAGGTCGACCCATCGGCTCCGGCTGCCTTTCACGTGTCGCTGCCGGTGCCTGTCGTACGGCTGGCTTAGTGTCGGAATCGTGAGTACCCCCGCGGTCGAGCTGCCCGATCCCGTCATCGGATCGCTCTCCCCGTCGCGCGCGGCCGACTTCAAGACCTGTCCGCTGCTCTATCGGCTCAGGTCGATCGACCGGCTGCCCGAGGAGCCCAGCCCGCTGGCGGTCCGGGGCACCCTCGTCCACAGCGTTCTCGAGCGACTCTTCGACCTCCCGGCGGCAGAGCGCACCCTGGACGCCGCACAGGAGTTGGTCGGTCCGCAGTGGCAGGCACTCCTCGAGGCCGAGCCGGAGTTGGCCGAGATGTTCCCCGACCCGGCCGAGCTCTCGACCTGGCTCGAATCCGCAGGCCCGCTGCTGACTGCCTACTTCGCGCTCGAGGACCCGACCCGGCTGGAGCCCGCCGAGCGGGAGCGCCTGGTCGAGGTCCTGCTGCCCTCGGGGCTGCGGTTGCGCGGATTCGTCGACCGGCTCGACATCGCTCCCACCGGCGAGGTCCGCGTCGTCGACTACAAGACCGGCGCCTCGCCGCGTGAGGCCTTCGAGGGCAAGGCGTTGTTCCAGCTGAAGTTCTACGCACTGGTGATCTGGCGCACCCGTGGCGTCGTGCCGCGGCAACTGCGCCTGCTCTATCTCGGCGACCGCGACATGCTCACCTATGCGCCCGACGAGCTCGAGCTGGCCAGGTTCGAGCGCACCCTGGAGGCCCTCTGGGCAGCCATCGCGCGGGCCACCGAGGCACAGGACTTCCGGGCCAGCCCCAGCCGCCTGTGCAATTGGTGCAACCACAAGGCCATCTGCCCGGCGTTCGGCGGCACACCTCCGCCGTATCCCGTGGAGGTGCCACTCGAGCCCGGGGCCGCCCAGGACAGCTCCCCCGTCGCCGACGACTGAGACCGGCCGGGCCTACGAGCACGTCCTCCGTACGACGTACCCGTCGTTCGATCGAAAAGCCGATGAACCCCGGCGGCTTGCGCCATAGCCTTTCGGCATGACCTCCGTGGTGGTGCCCGCAGCCCGGGCCGTGACGATGACCAAGGTCTACGGCAGCGGGGAGACCCGGGTCGTGGCCTTGGACGGGGTCACGGCGGAGTTCCCGGTCGGGGTGTTCAGCGCGATCATGGGTCCGTCCGGATCGGGAAAGTCGACGCTCATGCACTGCCTGGCCGGCCTCGACACGGTGACCTCGGGAGAGGCGTGGATCGGCGACACCAACCTGTCCACCCTCAAGGACAAGGCGCTGACGCAGTTGCGCCGGGACCGGGTCGGGTTCGTCTTCCAGCAGTTCAACCTGTTGCCGACCTTGACCGCCGAGGAGAACATCCGGCTGCCGCTGGACATCGCCGGCCGGGCACCCGACGGTGACTGGTTCGACACGGTGGTCGACCGGATCGGCCTGCGTGACCGGCTCGGCCACCGGCCGACCGAACTCTCCGGCGGCCAGCAGCAGCGGGTGGCCTGCGCCCGGGCTCTGTTGTCGCGACCCGATGTCGTCTTTGCCGACGAGCCGACCGGAAACCTCGACTCGCGCAGCAGCGCCGAAGTGCTGTCGTTCCTGCGCAACTCGGTGCGTGAGCTCGGTCAGAGTGTCGTGATGGTCACCCACGACCCAGGTGCGGCGTCGTACGCCGATCGGGTGGTCTTCCTCGCCGACGGCCGGATCGTCGACGAGATGACCGAACCCACGGCTGACCGCGTTCTGGACAAGATGAAGCAGCTGGACACGGTCGCGCCGGCGGCAGGTTCCTGATGCTGCGTGCGACGTTGCGCAGTCTGCTCGCGCGCAAGCTGCGACTGCTGCTGTCGGCCGTGGCGATCGTGCTCGGGGTGTCATTCGTCTCCGGGGCACTGGTTCTCACTGACACGCTCGGCAAGACGTTCGAGACGCTGTTCGACACGGTCAACAAGAACGTTGCCGTTGCGGTCCGCGGCCCGGTGACGGTGGCCGGGTCGCAGGGGGCCGAGTCCTCGCGCGACCCCGTTCCCGAGTCGGTCTTGAGTGCTGTCCGGCAGGTCGACGGCGTCTCCGAGGCGCAGGGTTTCGTCACGGGTTCCGCCGTGCTCATCGGCAAGGACGGCAAGCAGATCGGTGGCGGCGGGCCGCCGCAGTTCGGCATCAACTGGGTCGACTCAAAGACACTCAACAGCGCCTACCTGATCAGCGGTCATGAGCCGCGCTCACCGGATGAGATCGTCATCAACAAGGGGATGGCCGACACCTCCGGCTATCGCGTGGGCGACCGGGCGGATGTTCTGAGCCAGTTGCCACCGAGCAAGTACACGATCGTCGGCGTGTTCGCCCAGCCCGGCGGCAAACCCTCGCTCGGCGGCGAGACGATGATCGGCTTCCAGTTGCCGGCGGCTCGCAAGTTGCTCGGCATTCCCGCCGGCTATACGGAGATCGACCTCGCCGCCGACCGGGGCGTCAGCCAGGCCGTGCTGCGCGACCGGATCTCCAAGGCGCTCCCGCCCGGCGTGGGAGCAGTCACCGGCAAGAAACTGTCGGACGAACAGACCAACGAGATCAAGAGCGGCATCGGATTCCTCAGCACGTTCCTGCTGGTGTTCGCGGCGGTCGCGCTGTTCGTCGGCGCGTTCATCATCTTCAACACCTTCAGCATGCTGGTTGCTCAGCGCACTCGTGAGCTGGCGCTCTTCAGAGCGTTGGGAGCAAGTCGTCGCCAGGTCAATCGCGCAGTACTCATCGAGGCCGTGGTCGTCGGCACGATCGCGTCGGCGCTCGGTCTGGGGCTCGGCGTACTCGTGGCGATCGGTCTGCAGGGACTGTTCGGGGCCATCGGTGCGGAGCTGCCGCGGGGGCCGCTTGTGTTCGCCCCTCGTACGGTGGTCGCCGCCTTCGCGGTCGGCATTCTCGTCACGGCGGTCGCCGCGATCGCCCCGGCCCGCCGCGCCTCGGCCGTCTCGCCGATGGCCGCCCTGCGCGATGCCGCAACGCCCGACCGGTCGTTGCGCCGAGTCACCATCATCGGGCTGGTCGTGCTCGTGATCGGCGGCGTCGGAATGGGCTTCGGCCTGACCGGTTCGGGCCTGAAGATCCTGGGAGTCGGCGCCATCCTCGTCTTCGTCGGGGTGGCCATGCTCTCGCCCGTGGTGAGCCGACCGGTCGCCCGACTGCTCGGCGCACCCTTCCAGCGGCGGATACCAGGTCGGCTCGGGCGGACCAACACGCTGCGCAATCCGCGCCGCACCGCGTCCACCGCGGCCGCTCTGATGATCGGCCTGGCGCTGGTCAGCACGGTCAGCGTGTTGGGTGCTTCGTTGAAGGCGAGCCTCGAAAAGGTGGCCAACCGCACGCTCGGCGCCGAGTTCGTCCTTGCCACGCAGGGGCAGAGCCAGCTCGGCTTCAGCCCCACCGTCATCGACCAATTACGTGCCCAGCCCGGCGTCGCACAGGCGACCGGACTCGCATTCGGGCCGGCCAAGATCGCGGCCAGATCGGAGTTCGTCTCAGCGATCGCTCCGTCCGCTGTCGGCTCGCTGATCCACCTGCAGCGCAAGTCGGGCTCGCTCGACGTCCGGCCCGGCACGGTGTTGCTCTCCGAGCGGGCCGCCAAGCAGCAGGGCGTGCACGTCGGTGACACCCTCGCCGTGCAGTTCGCCCGCGGCGGTCAGCAGCGCTTCGAGGTAGCCGGAATATTCGGTGACAACCAGATAGTCGGCGGATACGTCTTCGACGACACGATCGCCAAGAACTTCAGTGTCCGCACGCTGTTCGCGGCGCTGGTCAAGCTCTCGGATGGCGCGAACATCGACCAGGTCCGCGCCGGCATCAACGCCATCGCCAAGCCCTATCCCAACGTTCTCGTGCAGGACCAGGCGGAGTTCGTACGCAGTCAGGCCGCACAGATCGACCAACTGGTCAGCATCCTGTACGTCCTGCTCACGCTGTCCGTGCTGATCGCGGTGCTGGGCATCGTGAACACGCTGGCCCTGTCGGTGATCGAGCGCACCCGTGAGCTCGGGCTGCTGCGCGCCATCGGCATGTCGAGGCGGCAGATCAAGCGGATGATCCGCGTCGAAGCCGTCGTGATCGCGGTGTTCGGCGGCCTGCTGGGCCTGGTCGTCGGCACGGGGTTCGGGGTGGCCATCCAGCGGTCGCTGAAGGCCCAAGGAGTCACCGAGCTGCAATTGCCGTGGACCCGGATGGCAGTGTTTGTCCTGCTGGCCGCGGCTGCCGGGATGGTGGCGGCCTGGCTACCCGCCCGCCGCGGCTCACGCCTCAACATCCTCAGCGCGATCGCTACCGAGTAGCCGCG
Organism: Mycobacteriales bacterium; assembly: GCA_049698415.1. Lineage (GTDB taxonomy): Bacteria > Actinomycetota > Actinomycetes > Mycobacteriales > QHCA01 > QHCA01. The sequence continues at coordinate 1,929 of JBAVXU010000374.1, read as the reverse complement.
CACGGCGCCCACCCGCGCCGGGCTCAGGTGTTGAAGTACTTCGCCTCGGGATGGTGGACGACGAGTGCCGAGGTGGACTGCTCGGGATGGAGTTGGAACTCCTCGGACAGCGTCACCCCGATCCGCTCGGGCTTGACCAGGTCGATGATCTTGTCCTGGTCCTCGATCTTCGGGCAGGCGCCGTAACCGAAGGAGTAGCGGGCGCCGCGGTAGCCGAGCTTGAAGTAGGCCTCGACATCCTCGGGATCGTCCTTGGCCGCCGACTCGCCGGTCGGAAGTGTCAGCTCGGAGCGGACCCGCTTGTGCCAATACTCCGCCAGCGCCTCGGTCAGCTGCACCGACAGCCCGTGCACCTCGAGGTAATCACGGTAGGCGTTGGCCTCGAACAACTTGGCGGTGTACTCCGAGATGCGGGTGCCCATGGTGACGACCTGGAACGCGATGACGTCGCGCTCACCGGACTCCTCCGGGCGGAAGAAGTCGGCCAGGCACAGCCGACGGTCACGGCGCTGCCGGGGGAAGGTGAACCGGCAGCGTTCGGCGTCGTTCTCGCCGAGAATGATCAGGTCGTCGCCCTTGGAGACGCAGGGGTAGTAGCCGTAGGCGACCGCGGCCTCGAGGACCCCGTCGGTCTGCAGCCGGTCGAGCCAGTAGCGCAGCCGCGGCCGGCCGTCGGACTCGACAAGTTCTTCATACGACGGGCCCTTGCCGCCGCGTGACCCGCGCAGGCCCCACTGGCCCATGAAGGTCGCCCGCTCGTCGAGAAGTGCGGAGTACTCCGCGAGTGCGATGCCGCGGACCACCCGGTCGCCCCAGAACGGCGGCTGGGGTACGGGCACGTCGGTGGCCACGTCGGAGCGGCCCACCTCGACCGACTCCTCCTCCTCACCGGCTGCCGCACGGCGCTCCTCTGCGATCCGCTGCGAGCGGGCGTGGCGAGCCTTGCGTTCGTCGGCCTTGGCCTGCTCCTCGTCGGAGAGCCGCGCGGTGCCGCCGCTTCGCTTCGCCGTGACGAGTGCATCCATCAGGCGGAGGCCCTCGAACGCATCGCGGGCGTAGCGAACGTCGCCGTCGAACACGTCGGCCAGATCCCGCTCGACGTATGCCCTGGTCAGGGCCGCTCCACCGAGCAACACCGGCCAGCGCTCGGCGATGCCGCGGGAGTTCATCTCCTGGAGGTTCTCCTTCATGATCACGGTGGACTTCACCAGCAGGCCGGACATCCCGATCACGTCGACGCTGTGCTCCTGCGCCGCGTCGAGGATCGACGAGATCGGTTGCTTGATCCCGATGTTGACGACGTCGTAGCCGTTGTTGGACAGGATGATGTCGACGAGGTTCTTGCCGATGTCGTGGACGTCACCACGGACCGTCGCAAGCACGATCTTGCCCTTGCCGTCCTCGTCGGTCCGCTCGATGTGCGGTTCGAGGTGTGCCACCGCGGTCTTCATCACCTCGGCCGACTGCAGGACGAACGGCAGTTGCATCTCGCCGGACCCGAAGAGGTCACCGACGATCTTCATGCCGGCGAGCAGGGTGTCGTTGATGATCTCCAGCGCCGGCCGGGTCTCCAGTGCGGAGTCGAGATCGGCTTCGAGCCCGTTGCGCTCGCCGTCGACGATGCGGCGCACCAGTCGCTCGGAGAGCGGGAGCTGGGCCAACTCGGCCGCCCTGGTCGCCCGTGCGTCGGTCGCCTCGACGCCTTCGAAGAGCTTGAGGTACTCCTGCAGCGGGTCGTAGCCCTCCGAGCGCCGGTCGTAGACCATGTCGAGCGCGACCTCGCGCTGCCGGTCGGGGATGCGGTTCATCGGCAGGATCCGGGACGGGTGGACGATCGCGGAGTCCAGCCCGGCATTGACGCACTCGTGGAGGAACACAGAGTTGAGCACGTGCCGGCCGGCCGGGTTGAGTCCGAACGAGACGTTGGAC
>JBAVXU010000373.1:0-1513 GCA_049698415.1 Mycobacteriales bacterium | reverse complement strand
TCCCAGGTCGCCGTACAGACGGCGTCGAGGAACCACCGGTCGTGAGTGACGACGACGAGACCGCCGCGCCGGGCGGCCAGATGCGTGGCCAGCCAGTTGACGCCCTCGACGTCGAGGTGGTTGGTCGGCTCGTCGAGAAGCAACAACTCGGCACTGCCGACCAGCAGCGCCGCCAGCTCGACCCGCCGCCGTTCGCCCCCGGAGAGCCGGTCGACCGGCGACTGCAGCCCGACCTCGTGCAGCCCGAGACCGTCGAGCACCTCGCGTACCCGCGCATCGCCGGCCCACTCGTGCTCGGCGTCGAACGTCGGCCGGAGGACGACATCGCCGACCGTGCCACCCGGCGCGGGGCTCTGCTGCCGCAGGAAGCCGACCTGCAGGTCGGTGTTGTGCGTCGCGCGGCCGGAGTCGGGCACCTGCTCCTTGGCGAGCACCTCCAGCAGTGTTGTCTTGCCGGCTCCGTTGGCGCCGACGACGCCGATCCGGTCGGTGTCCTCGATGCCCAGGGACACGTCGTCGAGGATCGGCCGGCCGCCGAAGCTCACGCCGGCCCGGGAGAGGTTGACCAGGTTCATCGCCGGGTCAGCCCGTGCTCTCCGGCAGCACGCGGGCGCCGCCGACCGGCCCATGAGCGACCCGTACGGTGCGGCAGACGCCGGCGCCGGCGAGTTCGGCGGCCAGCCGGAGCGCGTCGGCCTCCGACGTGGCCAGGAAGACGCAGGTCGGGCCGGAGCCGCTGACCAGGCAGCCGATCGCACCGAGCTCTGCCCCGGCGGCGAGGGTCCTGCGCAGATCCGGCCGCAAGGCTTGAGCGGCCGGCTGCAGGTCGTTGGCCAGGGCCGCCCCGAGGCGCGCCGCGTCCCCGGACCGCAGGGCATCGAGTACGGCGTCTGGCGGTTCGGCGGCCGGCAGGTGACCCGCGCGCTGCCGGTCCAGCTCTCGATAGACCTCCGGGGTCGCCAGGCCTCCGGTCGCAACCGCCAGCACCCAGTGCCACCGGCCCGTGGTCAGGGCGGGCGTGAGGCGTTCGCCGCGGCCGGTGCCCAGCGCGGCACCACCGGTCAGTGCGAACGGGACGTCGCTGCCCAGCCCGGCTGCCAGGTCGAGCAGGGCAGCGCGGTCGAGGCCGGTGCCCCAGAGCGCGTCGCATGCGACCAGTGCCGCCGCGGCGTCGGCGCTGCCACCGGCAAGCCCGGCCGCGACCGGGATGGACTTGCGGATCTCCAGAGCCACCGCCGGCTCCTGCCCGGTCCGCGCTGCCAGGGCCAGTGCGGCCCGTACGGCCAGGTTGTCGCCGTTCGCAGGAACGTCGGCCGCGCCCTCACCGTGGACGACGACCGAGAGCGTCGGTGCCGAGGCAGCAGTGACCTCGTCGTAGAGCGCGATGGCTTGATACACCGTGGTGATGTCGTGGAAGCCGTCGGAGCGGGCAGCGCCCACGGACAAGTGCAGGTTGAGCTTCGCCGGCGCCTGCGCGGTCACCGCGGCGGGCAGCCCGCGGGCGGGCTGCAAC
>JBAVXU010000372.1:0-23257 GCA_049698415.1 Mycobacteriales bacterium | reverse complement strand
CGCACCTGGAAGCACGGCGAGACGGTGCTGGAGCTCAGCGAGGTCCTGCTCCGGGCCCGCAAGCAGGCCTGACCGCCGCGACCGGCTGCCCTTGTAGGCTCGAGACGGCCACCCGGTCATTTGCGAGAACACTGCGAGAACGGGGCATCGTGCGCGACCTGTCGCGAATCGTCAAGGCCTACGACATTCGCGGTGAGGTGCCCGCCGACTTCGACGAGGAGATCGCCGGCGAGATCGGCGGCGCCTTCGTACGCACGCTCGGCGCGTCGACCATCGTCACCGCCTACGACATGCGCGACTCCTCCCCGGGTCTGGCTGCCGCCTTCGCGGCCGGTGCCGCGACGCAGGGCGCCGACGTCATCGAGGCAGGTCTGGGCTCCACCGACATGCTGTACTTCGCCGCCGGCTCACTCGACGTGCCCGGGGCGATGTTCACGGCCAGCCACAACCCGGCCAAGTACAACGGCATCAAGCTCTGCCGGGCGGGCGCGGCCCCGGTCGGCCAGGACAGTGGGCTGGCCGAGATCCAGGCGATGGTCGAGCAGGGCGTGCCCGCCTACGAAGGCACGACCGGCACGCTGACCCGACGCGACCTGCTCACCGGCTACGCCGACTACCTGCGCGGGCTGGTCGACCTGTCCGGCATCCGGCGGCTGCGCGTGGTGGTCGACGCCGGCAACGGGATGGCCGGGCACACCGTTCCGACCGTCTTCGCCGGCCTGCCGCTTGATCTGATCCCGCTGTACTTCGAGCTCGACGGGACCTTTCCCAACCACGAGGCCAACCCCCTGGTGCCGGAAAACCTGCGTGACCTGCAGGCAGCCGTCCTCGACCGTGGTGCAGACCTCGGGCTGGCATTCGACGGCGACGCCGACCGCTGCTTCGTCGTCGACGAGCGAGGCGAGCCGGTGCCACCGTCGGCCATCACCGGGCTGGTCGCCGCGCGTGAGTTGGCCCGTGAGCCCGGCGCCACGATCATCTACAACCTCATCACCTCACGTGCCGTGCCCGAGTTGGTCGCCGAGCGCGGCGGTGTGCCGGTGCGCACCCGGGTGGGGCACTCCTTCATCAAGACCGAGATGGCCCGGACCGGAGCGATCTTCGGCGGCGAACACTCGGCGCACTACTACTTCCGGGAGTTCTGGCGGGCCGACACCGGGATGCTGGCCGCGTTGCACGTCCTGGCCGCCCTCGGCGGGCAGGCGGAGCCGCTGTCGGAGCTGGTCCGCGAGTTCAGTCGCTACTCCGCCTCGGGGGAGGTCAACTCCACCGTCGAGGACCAGGCGGCCGCCAAGGCTCGCGTCGAGCGCGAGTTCGCTGGTCGGGCCGGTGCGCACGTCGACCACCTGGATGGGCTGACCGTCGAGCTGCCCGACGGTAGCTGGTTCAATTTGCGGGGTTCCAACACCGAGCCGTTGCTGCGGCTCAACGTCGAGGGACCGGATGACGGGCGGATGAGTGCGCTGCGCGATGAGGTGCTCGCCCTGGTCCGTGCCTGACCGCCGCATCCTGCCCTGAGCGAGCGACCACCTAGGAGCTTCTGTGAACCTCGACCCGGCACTACTCCAGATCCTTGCCTGCCCCAAGTGCCACGCCGAGTTGCGGGTGGACGAAGCGGCATCCGAACTCGTCTGCACCAATCCCGAGTGCGGGCTTGCCTACCCGGTCCGCGACGACATCCCGGTCCTACTCATCGACGAGGCGCGCGACCCGGGTGCCCGGGCGTGACCCTTGACCAGCCCGGGAACATCTCGGCCGAGGCGCGACTCGACGACGTCGAGGCATTGCAGCGGCTGGACCCGTCGGACATGCTGCGCGTTGTCGCCGGATCCGGCGCTCACGTCCGTGAAGCGGCTGTCGCCGCTGCGGACGCCGGGCTCGAACGCCTCGCCGGCGAGGGTCGCCCGCGCTCTGTCGTCGTCGCCGGCATGGGCGGGTCGGCGATCAGCGGTGACGTGCTGGCCGCGATCGCCGGCTGGTCCTGCCCGGTGCCCGTCATCGTGAGTCGGGAGTACGGCCTGCCGCTGTGGGTCGGCGCGGCAGATGCCGTCATCGGGGTGTCGTACTCCGGAACCACCCAGGAAACCCTCTCGGCGGTCGAGCAGGCGGTCTCGCGCGGTTGCAGCGTGCTGGGCGTCGGGGCCGCGGACTCGCCCCTCGAGGCGCTGGTGGGGCAGGCGCACGGCCCCTTCGTGCACGTTGCCGAGGGTCGTATGCCACGGGCGGCGTTGTGGTCGTTGTCCATCCCGCTGCTGCTCGCCGGCCGCGCCATGGGCATTCTGTCCCTCGACGACGACGAGATCGCCGCGACTGCTGACCGCCTCGACGAACTCGCCGAGCGGTGCCGGCCCACCAGCGAGGCCTTCGTCAATCCGGCCAAGCGCCTGGCGGCCGACCTCTCCGGGACCCTGCCCATGGTGTGGGGCAACTCGCCGTTGGCCGGGGTGGCCGCGCAGCGATTCTCCTGCCAGTTGGCGGAGAACGCGAAGTACCCCGCCGTTTTCGGCCAGCTCCCCGAGGCCAATCACAACCAGGTCGTCGCCTTCGACGGCGCCTTCGGCGAGCGGGCCGGTCAGACGATGGGCATTCCGGCTGCCGGTGACGCCGATTCCGCATCGGACGACTTCTTCCGGGACCGGGCCGACGACAACGACGCAGCCGTCCGGCTGCACCTGCTCCTTCTGACGGACACCGAGGAACATCCGCAGGTGACCCAGCGCAGGGCCGCCTCGCGCGATCTGGCCGGTGACCGCAGGATCGGGGTCACCGAGTTGTTGGCCGAGGGCGACTCGCCGCTGGAACGGCTGGCCAGCCTGATCGCCGTTCCCGACTTCGCCTCGGTCTATCTCGGCCTGCTGTACGGCCTCGACCCGACACCCATCCCCGCGATCGCGCAGCTCAAGGGGTTGATTGCGCGGTGAGTGCCGAGGGCGGCGAAAGCCGCGGTGCGATCCTCGCCGCGCTGGGCGCAAATCTGGGGATCGCCGCCAGCAAGTTCGTCGCCTTCCTGCTCACCGGGTCGTCGTCGATGCTGGCCGAGTCCGTGCACTCCGTCGCCGACTCGGGCAACCAGGCCCTGCTGCTGGTCGGGGGCGCCCGGGCGAAGCGCGCCAGCACGCCGGCACACCCGTTCGGCTACGGCCGGGAGCGGTACTTCTACGCCTTCCTCGTCGCCATGGTGCTCTTCAGCATCGGCTCGCTCTTCGCGTTGTACGAAGGCTGGCACAAGCTGCAGAATCCGCATCCGGTCGACTCGCCACAGATCGCCTTCGGCGTCCTCATCGTGGCGATCTTCCTGGAGGGCTTCTCGCTGCGGACGGCCGTACGCGCGTCCAACAAGGTCCGCGGCACGGCCTCCTGGGTGACCTTCATCCGCCGGGCCAAGTCGCCGGAGCTTCCGGTCGTGCTGCTCGAGGACTTCGCCGCGCTCGTCGGACTCATGCTGGCGCTGTGCGGGGTCGGACTGTCCGTGGTCACCGGGGACGGCACCTGGGACGCCATCGGAACCATGTCGATCGGTGTCCTGCTCGGCGTGATCGCCATCATCCTGGCCATCGAGACCAAGAGCCTGCTGCTCGGCGAGGGGGCGTCGCCCGATGCGGTCCGCCGCATCGAACGCGCTCTGGTCGGCCCGGGGGTCGACCGGGTGATCCATCTGCGCACGATGCACCTCGGGCCGGACGAGTTGCTGGTCGGGGCCAAGATCTCGGTGCCCGCCAGCGCCCACGGAGCCGAGATCGCCGAGGCGATCGACGCGGCCGAGCGCCGGGTCCGCGCGGCAGAACCGCTCGCCCGGGTGATCTACCTCGAGCCCGACCTCGACCGAGGGATCGCCCGCGACCAACCTTGACAGTGTTGTGCTAAGGTTCTCCGCGATGGACACCCTCCCGCTTTCCGGCCTCAAGATCCACGAGGCGGCGCAGACGACCGGATGGTCGCCCCGCATGCTTCGCTACATCGAGGAGGCCGGGCTCATCGAGCCGGCCAGATCAACCGGCGGCTACCGCCTGTACGGCCCGGCTGAGCTGCAACGCCTGCGTACCTTGCGCGAGTTGCTGCAGCGGTTCGATGTCGCGCTCACCGAGGTGGGCTTCGCGGCCCGGCTGCACCGCGACTCCGCGCTGCAGGCGGCCATCACCGAGTGGTTCGAGGCCGAAGCGAGCAGGCCCCGCGACATCCCCGACAGCGACTGGCTGCGGTGGGAGCAGGAAAAGCACGAAAAACTACTGATGCCTTCAACCAGGGAGAGCGCATGACCGCCACAGCGGAAAGCACGGCCGTGACCACGCCCGCCGATTTCAAGGTGGCGGACCTGTCGCTGGCCCCGTTCGGCCGCAAGGAGATCAGCCTGGCCGAGCACGAGATGCCCGGCCTGATGTCGCTGCGCCGGGAGTTCGCCGCCAGCCAGCCGCTGGCCGGCGCCCGCATCACCGGGTCGCTGCACATGACCGTGCAGACCGCGGTCCTCATCGAGACACTGACTGCTCTCGGCGCCCAGGTGCGCTGGTGCAGCTGCAACATCTTCTCCACCCAGGACCACGCGGCGGCAGCGGTCGCGGTCGGCCCTGACGGCACCGCCGACAACCCGCAGGGCATCCCGATCTTTGCCTGGAAGGGCGAGTCGCTGGAGGAGTACTGGTGGTGCTCGGAGCAGGCCGTGACCTGGCCCGACGCCGAGAACGGCGGTCCCAACATGATTCTCGACGACGGCGGCGACGTGACGCTGCTCGTCCACAAGGGCGTGGAGTACGAAGCCGCCGGAGAGGTGCCGGCCCCGGCCAGCGCCGACAACGACGAGCTCGAAGTGATCCTCACCCTGCTGCAGCGCACGATGGCCAACGACGCGCAGAAGTGGACCCGGATGGCCGCCGACATCAAGGGCGTCACCGAGGAGACCACGACCGGCGTGCACCGGCTCTATCAGTTCGCCGCCGCGGGCAACCTTCTGTTCCCGGCGATCAACGTCAACGACTCGGTGACCAAGTCGAAGTTCGACAACCTCTACGGCTGCCGGCACTCGCTGATCGACGGCATCAACCGCGCGACCGACGTGATGATCGGTGGAAAGGTCGCCGTCGTCTGCGGTTACGGCGACGTGGGCAAGGGCTGCGCGGAGTCGCTGCGCGGACAGGGTGCCCGGGTCATCATCACCGAGATCGACCCGATCAACGCACTGCAGGCCGCCATGCACGGCTACCAAGTGACCACCCTCGAGGACGTTCTCGAGACCGGCGACTTCTTCATCTCGGCCACCGGCAACAAGGACATCATCACCGCCGAGCACATGAGCCGGATGAAGCACCAAGCGATCGTCGGCAACATCGGCCACTTCGACAACGAGATCGACGTGGGCGGGCTGGCCAAGATGCCCGGCATCGAGCGGGTCACCATCAAGCCGCAGGTAGACGAGTGGAAGTTCGCCGACGGGCACAGCGTGATCGTGCTGTCCGAGGGACGGCTGCTCAACCTGGGCAACGCCACCGGTCACCCGAGCTTCGTGATGTCGAGTTCGTTCGCCAACCAGACGATCGCCCAGATCGAGCTCTTCACCAAGACCAGCGAGTACGACAAGCAGGTCTACGTGCTGCCGAAGCACCTCGACGAGAAGGTGGCCCGGCTGCACCTCGATGCGCTCGGCGTCAAGCTGACCACCCTCAGCGCCGACCAGGCGGAGTACCTCGGCGTACCGGTCGAGGGCCCGTACAAGTCCGATCACTACCGCTACTGAGCGGCCGGCGGCCGGGGTAGCCCGGCCGCTGCCGTCACACGACGTGGCCGACCTCTCGCTCGCCCCTCAGGGGCGGGCGAGGGTCGAGTGGGCCGACCGGTCCATGCCGGTGCTGCGCCAGATCCGCGAGCGCTTCGCACAGACGCAGCCGTTCGCGGGGATCCGGATCGCTGCCTGCCTGCATGTGACCACCGAGACCGCCAACCTGCTTCGCGCGTTGCAGGCGGGTGGGGCCGAGATCGCACTCTGTGCGTCCAACCCGCTGTCGACCCAGGATGACACCGCTGCGGCGCTGGTCGCGGACTACGGCATCTCGGTGTTCGCCCGCAACGGCGTCGACCGCGACGGCTACTACGCCCACATCGACGCGGCCATCGAAAACCGGCCGCAGCTGCTCCTCGATGACGGCTGTGACCTGACCATGCGCGTGCACAACAGCCCCGGCGTGGCTGACGTCCGCGGGGGTTGCGAGGAGACGACGACCGGCGTGATTCGCCTGCGACAGATGGCCCGCGAGGGCGTGCTGGGCTTCCCGGTCGTGGCCGTCAACGACAGCAACACCAAGCGGATGTTCGACAACCGCTACGGCACCGGGCAGTCCACAGTGGACGGTCTGCTGCGGGCGACCAACATGCTCCTGGCCGGGCGGACAGTTGTCGTTGCCGGCTACGGTTACTGCGGTCGCGGCGTGGCCCAGCGGGTCGCCGGTCTCGGCGCCAACATCGTCGTCACCGAGATCGACGCCACCAAGGCACTCGACGCCACCATGCAGGGATTCCGGGTGCTGCCGATGGCCGAGGCGGCTGTGCTCGGCGATGTCTTCGTCACCGTCACCGGCAACCGCGACGTCCTGCGGCCCGAGCACTTCGCGGTCATGAAGGACGGTGCCATCCTGGCCAACTCCGGCCACTTCGACGTCGAGATCGACGTCCGCGGGCTCGCGAGCATGGCCGTGGAAACACACCGGCGGGTCCGTCCGCACACCGACGAATACGTCCTGGCCGACGGCCGCCGGCTGTGCCTGCTCGCCGAGGGCAGGCTGGTCAACCTCGGCGCCGCCGAGGGTCACCCGGCGGCCGTGATGGACATGTCATTCGCCAACCAGGCGCTGACCGCCGAGTGGCTGCTCGAGTCGACCGGTGAGCTCAACCCCGGCGTCCATGACGTTCCGGCCCAGATCGACTCCGAGGTGGCCCGGCTCAAGCTCGCCTCGATGGACGTGTGCATCGACTCGCTGACCCCGGGACAGGAGCAGTACCTCAACTCCTGGCTCGCCGGTTCCTGAAAGCCGCGGTGTCCCGTGCCCGCAGGCACCTACCTCTACGACGACGGCACGACGGAGCGCTTCCAGTGCGCCCCCGGTCCGGCCGGCTGGCGCTACGTCGGCCAGGGCACGGACACATCGCGGGTGGATGTGGCCGTCGACTCCCGGTGGCGTCCGGCCCGGGTCGAGTTGCTCGCCGGCGGATGGCGGCTGCGCGGCGGGGTGAGCGGACCCGACACCATCTGGCTGCGGGCGGCCGCAGCGGATCTCGCCGAGGCCTCCGAGCACCGCACCGCGGCCCTGGGATTCTTCGGCCGTTCGCCCGGCCTGCTGATCCCTGCGGCCCGGTCGCTCAAATTGGCGGTCGGCGCATCTGCGTTGGTACGCCTCGTGGAGGTCACGGAGCCGGTCCTGGCCACCCGTACCGTCGACCAGGAATGGACCCTGCGTGACGTGACGACGCACGACGGGGCCGACGGTGCCGCCCTGCCGGTCGAGCGCTACCAACTCACCGATCTGAGCACCGGCGAGAGCACCGAGCTGTACCTGTCAGGCGATGTGGCACTGTCTGGACCTGGTGTCGAGCTGCACGACCTGGCGTCCCCACCACATGGAATCCGAGAGGGAGAGAACCCGTGACTGACAGCCCCACGCCCATCCCGATGGCACGAGTCGAGGTCGGGCAGGAGGAGGCCGACGGCGTCCTCGACGTCCTGCGCTCGGGAATGCTGGCCCAGGGTCCGCGCGTCGCCGAGCTCGAGTCAGCTTTCGCCGAGCTGCATGGGGTGGCGCACGGAGTCGCCGTCAACAACGGCACCACGGCGCTGGTCGCCGCCATGCAGGCGCTCGGGGTGGGGCCGGGCGACGAGGTGATCACCACCCCGTTCAGCTTCATCGCCACTCTCAACGCGATCCTCGAAGCCGGCGGCCGGGTGCGGTTCGCCGACATCGGCCCTGACTACAACATCGATCCCGTTGCCATCGAACCACTGGTCAACGACAACACCCGGGTCATCATGCCGGTGCACCTGTACGGGCTGCCGGCCGACATGGCGCCGATCACCGAGTTGGCGCAGCGACGTGGCGTCTCGATCGTGGAGGACGCGGCACAGTCGGTGGGCGCGACGTACCAGGGCAAGCCGGTGGGGTCGTTCGGCGTGGGCAGCTTCTCGCTCTACGGCACCAAGAACATCACCTGCGGTGAGGGCGGCATGCTCACCACCGACGACGAGACGGTGGCCGATCGGCTGCGACTGCTGCGCAACCAGGGCATGCGAGCGCGCTACCAGTACGAAATCGCCGGGCACAACTACCGGCTCACCGACATCCAGGCGGCGATCGTGCTGCCCCAGCTCCGCCGGCTCAAGGCGATCATCGAAGCCCGGCAAGCCAACGCGCAGGCACTGACGGCGGGGCTGTCGGGAATCCCCGGCCTACTCGTGCCGGTGCTACCCGAGGGCCGGACGCACGTCTGGCACCAGTACACCGTCCGGATCACCCCCGAGGCCGCCGTCGACCGCGACGGTCTCTCGGCCCGGCTCTCCGAGGCCGGCATCGGCAACGGGTTCTTCTACCCCCGGCTGATGCACGACTACGACTGCTACCGCGGGCACCCGCTGGTCACCTTCGACGAGACGCCGGTTGCCAAGCAGGTCGCGTCGGAGGTCATCTCGCTGCCGGTGCACCCATCGCTCTCACCCGCCGACGTCGAGCGGATCATCGACACCGTACGCACGGTGCTGGCCGGCTGAGCTCAGCCGGGAGGCGCGAACGGCCCCGATGGGGGCAGCGGCGGAGGTGCCGCGGCCGGCGGCCCGTACGCGGGCGGAGGTGGGTAGCCCGGTGGCGGGCCGTACCCGGGCGGTAGTGGGTAGCCCGGCGGCGCGCCGTAACTCACCGGTGCCGGCCTGCGGGCGGCGATCCGACCCTCCTCGCGACGCCGTCGTTCGGCCAGCACAGCCGTGAGATATGCCCAACCCGGCGTGCCCTGCGGCGGCGGCGGTGTTGTCGCCGCTGCGACTTCGGCCGTCAACCGCTCGCCAAGAGCATCCCGGGCGCGGGCGTCCAGTTGGGGCAGCCGGGACAGGAACTGGCGTACCGAGAGCGCCAAACCGTCGTCGAGCCCGGTCAGGTCGAGATTCGCGGCCCAGCCGGCAAGCGGCGGCGGCATCGAGGCGTAGTACTGCGACCGCTGCGCCGGCACGCGTTCCTGGAGCACCACCGTCCCGGCGGAGAAATCGCCGAGCCGCTTGCCCTTGGTCGAGATGAGCATGGTCAGCACGGCGAGCGGCATGGTGAAACCGAACAACAGGCCGGGCTTTTCCAGCAGGCCGGAGAACAGACCGCGGATGAGGGCCTGGCGGAAGCCGATCGGGCCGCCGTCCTCGCGGACCACCCGGATCCCCAGCGCCATCTTGCCCAGCGTGCGGCCTCTGGTCAGCGTCTCCATGACGACCGGATAGCCGATCAGCACGACGACGATGATGAGGATGAACAACGCGGCCCCCAGCGCTGCGTCCACCCCGGCCAGGATCAGCCCGGCCAACTGCAGCGCCACCGCCAGCACGCCGTACTGAAGGACGATGTCGAGCAGGGCCGCAAGCATCCGGGACGGCAACTTGGCCAGCCGGAGCTCAAGGGCCACGGCCTCGCCGGTGACGACCTCGCTCAAGCTGGCTCCCGTCGGTCTGTGCTCGTCGGCTCATCGTCCAGTCTGCCGGATACCCTCGGCCGGTGGACCTGGACGCCTTCGTGGCCGCGCACGACCCCGAATGGCGCCGCCTGGAACATCTCGTCGGCCGTGGACGGCTCGGCGGCGCCGAGGCCGACGAGATGGTCCTGCTGTATCAGCGGGCCGCCACCCACCTGTCGGTGATCCAGACCCGCTCCCCGGATGCCGTGCTCATCGCCCGGCTCTCGACCCTGGTGGCCCGGGCCCGAAGTGCTGTGGCCGGGGCGTCCACGCCATCGTGGCGGGAGTTCGGCGCCTTCTTCACCACGACGTTCCCGGTGGCCGTCTTCCGTTCCTGGCGATGGTGGTCAGCGGTCGGCACGGCGTTCTCGGTCGTGGCGTTCGCCCTGATGTTCTACGTCGCGGCCCACCCGCGCGTGCAGAGACGGCTGCTCCCGGCCGAGGAGATCAAGCAATTGGTCGAGCACGATTTCGCCAGCTACTACTCCGATCCGCAGGCGGGGTCGTTCGCTGCCCAGGTGTGGACCAACAACGCCCTGCTCACCGCCGGCGTGCTGCTGACCGGCGTGATCATGCCGCTGACGATCTATCTGCTTGCCACCAACGCGGTCAACGTCGGGATCGTCGGCGGGATCATGATCGGCAGCGGCCATGCCGGTGAGTTCTTCGGCCTCATCAGCCCGCACGGAATGCTGGAGCTCACCGCGGTCTTCGTCGCCGCCGGTGCCGGACTGCGCATCGGGTGGTCGTGGATCGACCCGGGTCCGCGACCACGCAGCCGGGCACTGGCAGAGGAGACCCGGGCGGCGATCAGCATCGCGCTCGGGCTGGCGGTGGTGCTGGCCGTCAGCGGAGTCATCGAGGCATTCGTCACGCCGTCGGGACTGCCGACGTGGGCTCGCGTAGGGATCGGTGCGCTCGCCGAGGCGGCGTTCATCGGTTATGTGATGGTGCTCGGTGGCCGCGCTGCTCGGGCGGGCATCACCGGTGACGTCGACGTGGGCCGCCGCGAGGACGTGGCTCCGGTCGCCTGAGGGCTACAGACGGCCCTCGGCCTTGAGGGCGAGGTAGGCATCGGTCACGACCGAGGCGAAGATCTCCGGCGGGGCGTCGACGACCTGTACGCCACGGCGGCGCAGCGCCGCCGTCAACCGGGTGCGCTCGGACAGGGCCCGCTCGGCGGCGGCCGCCTGATAGACGGCATGCACGTCGCCGCGCCGACCGGCGAACTCGCTCACGCGTGGATCTCCGACCGCGGCGAAGATGACCGTGTGCCTCGAGGTCAGCAGCGGCAGCACCGGCAGCAGGCCCTCCTCGACGGCTGCCCCCTCCAGCGCGGTGAAGAGCACGACCAGGCAGCGCTTGCGTTCGCGGCGCAGCACCTCCGAGACGAGCAGTGTCGCGTCGGTCTCGACCAGGGACGGCTCCAGCGGCGCCATCGCCTGGACCAGGCGCGGCAGCACCTCCCCCCGTGTTGCGCCCTCGACCGATGCGCGGACCCGCCGGTCCGCGGCCAGCAGATCGACCCGGTCGCCGGCCCGGGCGGCCACTGCGGCCAGCAGCAGACAGGCGTCGAGCGCGGCATCGAGGCGGGGCGCATCGCCGATCCGGGCCGCGGAGGTCCGGCCGGTGTCGAGTACGCAGACGAGGTGCCGGTCGCGTTCGGGCCGCCACGTACGGACGACGACGGTGTCGCGCCGCGCGGTGGCCCGCCAGTCGATGGAGCGCACGTCGTCGCCGTCGACGTAGTCACGCAGCGAGTCGAACTCGGTGCCCTGCCCGCGCCGGTTGACCGCAACGGCACCGTCGAGTTGGCGCAGCCGGGCCAGCTTCTCGGGCAGGAACTTGCGCGAGGTGAACGGCGGCAGCACCCGCACCGCCCACGGCGCCGTCTGCTGCCGCCTTCCGTCGGTCAACCGGGTATGCCGGCGCTGGCGCCCGGCTATCCCCAGCGGCCCCAGCGACCTGATCGTCACGTGCACGGTCGGCCGGTCGCCGCGCCGGCTGGGCACCAGGTGGGTGTCGTACCTTCGCCGCTCGCCGGGCGGGATGTCGACGCGCTGCCGACGCGGAGT
Organism: Mycobacteriales bacterium; assembly: GCA_049698415.1. Lineage (GTDB taxonomy): Bacteria > Actinomycetota > Actinomycetes > Mycobacteriales > QHCA01 > QHCA01. The sequence goes on along the minus strand of JBAVXU010000372.1, from coordinate 11,498 downwards.
GGCCCCTGCCGACGGCACCCAGGCGTCGCGTAGCTGGCCACGCACCCGGCGCCGCCCGCCGTTGGCGAGCGTCAGGGCGACCGTGACCGGCTGGCCGAGCCGGGTCTGCGTCGCGCCGCTGCGCGAGAGCGCCAGGTCGCGTACCCGCCCGGCCAGCGCCAGGTCGACCGCGATCGCGATCAGAAGTACGGCGATGACGAGCAGGACTCCGGTGCCGCCCCAGATGACTGCGGCGACGATCCCCAGAGCCGCCACGACGACCGCGCGGCCGGTGAGGTTCATCGTGGTGCGGGCACCGATGCCAGCACGGCCTCGAGAACGCCGTCCGCGGTGACCCCCTCGAGCTCGGCCTCCGGTCGTACGGCGACCCGGTGCCGCAGGGTGGGGCGGGCCAGCGCCTTGACGTCGTCGGGAGTGAGGTAGTCGCGTCCGGACAGCCATGCCCATGCCTTGCTGGTCGCCAGCAGGGCGGTTGCGCCCCGTGGAGACGCGCCGAGGGACAGCGACGGCGACGAGCGGGTCGCCCGGCACAGGTCCACGACGTAGCTCATCACCTGCGGCGCCACCTGCACTCCGGCTACGCCGACCCGTCCTGCGGCGAGCTCGGCCGGCCCGGCCACCGCGCGGACACCGGCTGCCGCCAGGTCGCGCGGGTCGAATCCGCTGTTATGTGCCTCGAGCACGCGTACCTCTTCGTCGCGGGCGGGCAGGCCGATGGTGAGCTTGAGCAGGAAGCGGTCGAGTTGTGCCTCGGGCAGCGGGTAGGTGCCTTCGTACTCGATCGGGTTCTGCGTGGCGGCGACGAGGAAGGGATCGGGCAGCAGTCGCGGCTCGCCGTCGACCGTGACCTGACGCTCCTCCATCGCCTCCAGCAGCGAGGCCTGCGTCTTGGGTGGCGTGCGGTTGATCTCGTCGGCCAGCAGCAGGTTGGTGAACACCGGGCCGGGGCGGAAGGAGAACTCCGCCGCTCGCGCGTCGTAGATCAGCGATCCGGTGACGTCGCCCGGCATCAGGTCGGGGGTGAACTGCACCCGCTTGTGGTCGAGGTCGAGGGCGGCGGCCAGGGTGCGGACCATCAACGTCTTGGCCACCCCCGGCACACCCTCGAGCAGCACGTGCCCGCGGCACAGCAGCGCGATGACGAGACCGGTGACGGCGGCGTCCTGACCGACGACGGCCTTGGCCACCTCGGTACGGATCAGCGTCAGCGCATCGCGGGCGGTCGTGGTGTCGGTGCCGGAGGAGAACTCGTTCGGCTCGCTCACGAGCGGGGTCCTTCGCTGTCGAGGGTGGTTCGGACGAGGTGATCGAGCGCGTCGGCGAGGCCGACGAGTTGTTCGTCGTCGACCGGCGGGCGGCCGAAGAGCAGCCCGCCGACGTCGTAAGCCGGCCGGCCGGTGCGGGCAGCGACTGCCTCGGCAACCGCGGTCTGACTCGGGTCGGCACCCAGACCGAGAAGGGGTACGAGCCGGTTGCGGGCGCCGTCCCGCAGCGCCTGGGCGGCGCTGTCGCGGGCTCGGCCGCGTTGATACAGCCGGGCCCGTCCCTCGACCGTTTCGGCCGCGCGTACGACGACCGGCAGTGGTTCGACGACCACCGGACCCAGCCGGCGCCCTCGCCACAGGGCGAGCAGGACGCTGACGAGCGCGAGTTCCCACAGCACCGGGCCGACCCAGCCCGGCAGCACGTCGAAGAGGCCCGCAGACTGCCCGGCGCCTCCCGCAGCGGGGTCGGGCAGCACCCACCACAGGTCGTCGGAGCTACCGAGCAGGCCGAGTGCCAGCGCCGCGTTGCCGCGCTCGCCCAACCGGTCGTTGATGAACGGCCGGCCGGAGGCCACCAGCACCAGCGGACCGCCGACCCGGCTGTGCACGAACGCCACGGCCCCGCCGTAACACAGGGTGCCCGTCCCTGCGTGGCGCAGCCGATAGCGGCGAACCGAGCCGAGGTCGGCATCGCCTGCGGTCGTCGCGACCGACTCGGAGCAGTTCGGGTCGTCCTTGACCTTGGCCGGCTTGGCGCTCTCGACCTCGCCGGTGAGGTCGGACAGGACGTCGCTGCCCGGGTCGAGGACCACCAGGCGGACGGAGGTGCCGAGATTCTGCAGGGCGGCCAGCGACTGCGCCGACTCGTAGTCGGGGTACGGCACGAACACCGTGCTGGTCGTGTCGGCGCGGGCCGCCACCGCGGCGCCGCCCTTGACCCGGTGCACGTTGACCCCGCGATCGGTCAGCAGTTGGGCGAGTGCGCGGCTGCCCTGCGGATCGACGGCGCGCGGATCGAGACTGCCCCGGTTGTAGCGGCTGCCGGACAGGCCGAGCACGACCGCGCCGATCAGGATCACCACGGCGACGACGAGCGGCACCCGCACGGCTCGCCACACCGTCCGCGGTCGCGGGCCGGCGGCGGTGGTACCCGGCTGATCGGTCCCGGGTGTGTCCGGCGCGGAGTCGAGGGCCGTGGGTGCGCTCATCGTGGCAACGCCAGCTGCGGCTGCGGTGGCAAGCGAGCGGCGGCCGGACGGCTGTCCTGCACCCGGCGGTCGATCGTACGAAGATCTGCGGCCATCGCCGGTGTCGCCGAGCGTCCGCCGTACCAGACGTCGTCGAAGGTGCGTGCCGCACGCTGCAGATCCTGGGCGACGCCGGGCAGCGCCAGGCCGCCCTCGTAGGCGAACTCGTCGGCGGTACGACCCAGGCGCGGCTCGAGGATGACGCGTACCTCCAGGTCGCGGGCGATCGCGCGCAGCCGCTCGCGGATGGCCTCGGCGTACCTCCCAGCGGTCTCGTGCTCGTCCGCACGGCGGCGATGCTCGGCCGGAGACAGGGGCTGGCCGAATCCGCCGAACGCCCCACCGGCGCGCGCACTGCGGGCCAGCGGTCCGGTCCGTAGCCGGATCGCGATCACGGCACCGATCAGCAGCAGCGCCAGGATGACCAGTCCCAGGGTGCCGCCGGGCACCACCTCGCCGGCCCGGTCGACGCCCTTGGCGAGCAATTCGGCCGCCCGGTTGAGCAATTGTTCGACGAGGCCGGGTCGCTGCGCCTGATAGATGCCCTTGGACAACTCCTCGCGCGCCGCGTCGCGGGCGCCGTTGCGGGTGATCTCCTCGACCACCAGCAGCGCGGATGTCATGGCCAACTCGGCGCGGCGGCCGCTGCCGACTGCTGCGCCCGGGTGCGTCGCGCGGTCTCCTGCAGCGAGATGTCGAAGCCCTCACCGCGCATCCGCCGGTCGACGTACATCAGCCCGGTGACACCGGAGAGGAACGGCTCGGTCACGGCTCCGGCGACGATGGCGCCGACGGCCACCACGATGAGGAACATCAGCATGCGGATCGCGCTGGGCTCCTGGGCGACGCCGCCGGAGAGCAGCGCGATGGATCCGACGAGTGCGAACGGCAGGGTGAGGAAGCCGGAGAGGAACTGCGCGATAACGACGGCGAGGACCTGGATGCCCCAGACCCGCCAGAAGTCCGGCCTGGCCAGTTGGAACGAGCGCCGCAGACCCTGGATCGGGCCCAGCTTCTCCAGCGTGATGGCCGGCGTCGTGAGGGATAGCACTCCCCACAGATAGGCGCCCGGGACCAACATGATCAGGCCGAGGATGACGGCCACGATGATCCCGGCGGTCGCGTTGGTGGCCAGCCAGACGGCCACCCCGACCACGATCGCGATCAGCACGCCGGCGATCGGCAGCAGGCCGGCCAGCACGGAGCCGCCGAGCAGGGCCCAGAAGCGCGGCTTGACCTGCCGCCACACCTCGGAGATCTCGACGGTTTGGCCGAGTACGGAACTGCCGACCACGACCATGAGCGCGCCGGTCAGGATCGCGCCGAGCACCAAGCCGAGAACCAGGTTGACCGCGGTCAGGATGAGCCCGGCCACTGAGCCCAGCGTCCCCAGAGGTATCGAATTCGAGCCGAGGGTCGAGCTGCCGCTGAACAGCCCGCCCACCGAGCCGGTCGAGAACTGCGCGACGACGGAGATCACCTGTTGGAGTGTGACGACCAGCGCGGCCAGCCCGATGGTGATCTTGGGATGGCGGCGGATGGTCGTCAGGGCGCCGTCGAGGACCTCGCCGACACCGAGCGGGCGCAGCGGCACGACGCCTGGTTTCGGCGTCGGGTCGGGCTGCCAGCCGTACGCCGAGTGGCCCTGCGGCCCGTACCCCTGCGGCCCGTAGCCCTGCGGCCCCGTGCCGGGCGGCCCGTAGCCCGGCGGCGGGTATCCGGGCGGCGCGGAACCGGGCTGGCCGTACCCCGGCGGAGCCTGTCCCGGCTGGGGGTATCCGGGTGGGCCTGGCATCCCCGGCTGCCCGAATTGGGGGTCGCGGGGACGTCCCGAGGGCTCGCCCCAGGCCGGGTTGGCCCAACCGCCGCCGGGTGGACCGGTCATCGTGGTCCCTCCCGTCCCAATGCCGACATCATCGCCATGGTGCCAGGTTGCCCGGACAGCGCGTGACCTGCGGTTCGGGCCTCTTTGCAGGTCTGCTTTGTCGCTGAGTGCGACGATGGGCAGATGAAGGGTCGCGTACTGGTCATCGATGACGATGCCGCTCTCGCCGAAATGCTCGGGATCGTCCTGCGGAGCGAAGGCTTCGAGCCCTCGCACGTCGCCGACGGCGAGCACGCCCTGGACGCCTTCCGGGATACCAAGCCCGACATCGTGCTGCTCGACCTGATGCTGCCCGGGATGAGCGGGATCGACGTCTGCCGGGCCATCCGGGCCGAGTCCGGGATCCCGATCGTCATGCTGACCGCCAAGAGCGACACGATCGACGTCGTCCTCGGCCTGGAATCCGGAGCCGACGACTACGTCGTCAAGCCGTTCAAGCCCAAGGAACTCGTGGCCCGGGTCCGGGCGCGACTGCGCCGCACCGACGACGACGTGCCGGAGCAGCTCAGCATCGGCGAGGTCAGCATCGACGTGCTCGGTCACCAGGTCGTGCAGAACGGCAAGCACATCGCGCTCACCCCACTGGAATTCGACCTGCTCGTCGCGCTGGCCCGCAAACCGCGCCAGGTGTTCACCCGCGAGGTGCTCCTCGAACAGGTCTGGGGTTATCGACACTCCGCCGACACCCGGCTGGTCAACGTGCACGTCCAGCGGCTGCGGGCCAAGGTCGAACGCGATCCCGAGCACCCCGAGGTCGTGCTCACCGTGCGCGGCGTGGGTTACAAGGCCGGTCCCCCGTAGGACACTTGGCTGTGCACCGGGCACTCGAGCGGGTCAATCACCACCTGCGCCGTCTTGACGGCTGGGGGGTCGGTCGCTGGCGCCGGTCGCTGCAACTTCGGGTGGTGTCCTCGACCCTGCTCGGTGCCGGCATCGTGGTTCTCGTACTCGGCCTGATCCTGCTCGGCCAGATCACCGACGGCCTGCTGTCCTCGCAGCGCAAGGCGGCCATCGCCGAGACGACTTCGGGCCTGAAGTACGCGCAGAGCCAGCTCTCGACGCTCGGCGGCCCGGAGGATCCCGAGCTGCAGCCCACCTTGCTGAGCATCGGCCGCTTCCTGTCCAACCGCGGTGGCTCAGGTGCGCTCTACAACGTGATCATCCAGTCCTCGAGCGGCCAGCTCGAGCGGGTGGCGCCGGCCGATGTCGACGTTGCCATTCCCACCGACCTGCAGCGCCTCGTCGCCCGGCAACTCAAGCAGTCATATGCGTACGCCGACTCGCCGAACGCCAACGGTCGGGCCGTGCCCAGCCTCATCGTCGGTGCCCCGGTGTCGACCGGCGCCGGCCTCTTCGAGCTCTACTACGTCTTCCCGCTGCAGAACGAGGTCAACACGATCTCGCTGATCCAGCAGACACTGCTCACCACCGGCTTTTTGCTCGTGCTGCTCCTGGCCGCCCTTGCCGCGTTCATCACCCGTCAGGTGGTGACGCCGGTGCGACTTGCCGCGCGGACCGCCGAACGGCTGGCCGCCGGCCTGCTCGAGGAACGGATGGCGGTGCACGGGGAGGACGATCTGGCGAAACTCGCGACGTCGTTCAACGACATGGCGGCCAGCCTGCAGAAACAGATCGTCAAGCTGGAGGAGTTGTCGCGCCTGCAGCGCCGCTTCACCAGCGACGTCTCGCATGAGCTGCGCACACCGCTGACGACGGTACGCATGGCCGCCGACATGCTGCACTCCGCCCGCGCCGACTTCGCACCCGAGGTGGCGCGCAGCGCCGAGCTCCTACAGGACGAGGTCGACAGGTTCGAGTCCTTGCTCAACGACCTGCTCGAGATCAGCCGCTACGACGCCGGCTTCGCGGTCCTGGAGGCTGAGGACACCGATGTCCGAGCTCTGGTCCGGCGGGTGGTCGACGCGTTACGGCCGGTGGCCGAGCACTACAACTCCGCGGTCGTGCTCAAGCTGCCGCCGGATCCGGTGATCGCCGAGGTCGATCCGCGGCGGGTGGAGCGGATGATGCGCAACCTGCTCGGGAACGCTCTCGAACACGGCGAGGGCCGGCCGGTCGAGGTGACACTCGCCGCCGGTGACGGCGCGGTCGCGGTGGTCGTACGAGATCATGGCGTCGGCCTGCGGCCGGGTGAGGCGACGATGGTGTTCGACCGATTCTGGCGGGCCGACCCGTCCCGGGCGCGGCAGACCGGCGGCACCGGGCTCGGCCTGTCGATCAGTCTGGAAGATGCCCGGCTGCACGGTGGCTGGTTGCAGGCCCTGGGCCGACCCGGCGGTGGCGCGCAGTTCCGGCTCACCCTGCCGCTGCGCCTGCGCCAGCCGCTGCGTGGTTCGCCGCTGCCGATGGAGTTGGCCAACGGTGAGACGGCAGCGGCCGAGGTGCTGCAACAGCCGACCGCCGGTGGTGCCCATGGCTGAGTCGGCGTGGGCGACGCGCGGCGTGGTCGCGGCGTTGGCGGCATCCTTGCTGGTGACCGGCTGTGCGCGGGTGCCGACCAGCGGCGCGGCCGTGAGTGTCCGTGACGTGCCTCCGGTCGCGGTCGACGACTTCTCCGACGTCCGACTGCAGCCGCTGCGGCCCAGCCGTGGTGAAACGCCGGAGGCCATCGTCCGGGGCTTCGTCGCGGCCATGAAGAGCGCGACCGGTGGTCACGAGATCGGCCGGTCCTATCTCACCACCGCGGCATCGGACGCCTGGCGCGACGACGCCGGCACGCAGATCGTGACCGTGGCCAGCCTCACCTCGACCTCCGGGCCGAGCGGCACCGTGCGCGTACGCCTGGCCGGCCGGCAGCAGGCGACCCTGGCCAAGGACGGCGCCTACGTCCCCACCGACAAACGACTCGGCCTCGACCTGCGCTTGCAGAAGGTCCAGGGCGAGTGGCGTATCGCCAACCCGCCGCCGGGCGTACTCATGCCGTCAGAAGACTTCCAGCAGGTCTACCGCTCCGTCGACCTGTTCTTCCTCAGCCCGGACGGCGGCACGGTGGTGCCCGACCGGCGCTACTTCGACGTCAAGGCCGCCGCGCTGCCGACCCGGATGGCGCAGGCCCTGCTCGCCGGTGCCTCCGACTGGCTCTCGCCGGGGGTGCGAACCGCCTTCCCGGACGGGACCCGGTTGCGTTCCAACGTGATCAGGGACGGTGACTTCTTCGTCGTCGACCTGAGCTCCGACGTACTTGCCGCGTCGCCGTCGGACCAGGCCGCGCTCGCCGCCCAGTTGGTGTGGACGCTGGTCAAGAGGTTCTCGGTCGCCGGGCTGCGGCTGTTGGCCGACGGCCGGCCGCTTCGAGTCCAAAGTGGCGACGGCCTGCTCAAGCGGGACGCCTACGCAGGCTACGACCCGCGAGTCGTCGCGACCCAGGTGCCCGCCTACTACCTTTCCAACGGCTCGCTGCGTGGCTACGGCTCGCCGACGCCGACCTCGCCGGCGGCGGCAGCAGGCGCCGGACTGGTTTCGGCAGCCATGTCCGCGGATCAGAAATGGCTCGCCGGAGTACGCCGGCGCGACGGTTGGTCCGAGCTCGTCGCCGGGCCGCTGAGCAATCCATTGGTGATGAGGTACCGCGCGAGGTCGGTGTCCCGGCCGTCCTGGGAGTCCGGATCGGCGGCCGTCTACGTCGTTGTGGACGGCCGCGACGTGGTCCGGGTGCCTATCGGTGGCCGCGCGGTGCCGGTGCCGACACCGGGACTTGTAGCCAGCGGCCCGGTGAGGGCGATGGCCCTCTCCCGCGACGGCGCCCGGGTTGCCGTCGTGGCCGGACCCACGGGTCAGGGCCAGTTGCTGGTCGGGGTGCTCGGCCGTACGCCGGGCGCCCTGCGCATCACCGGACTACGTCCGGTCGCACCGCAACTGACCGGGGTCCTCGACGTCGGGTGGTCCGGGGAGACCGAACTCCTCGTGCTGGGCAGCCTCGGCGGCGCGGCGGCCGGGCCGCAGCATGTCGACGTCGACGGCGCGCAGGTCACCGAGGGCACAAGCACCGGACTGCCGGTGGACCGTGAGCACCTGGCCGCGGCACCGGGCGAGGCGGATCTGGTCGAAGCAGGTGGGCACATCTGGCAACGATCGCGGTCGGGATGGGGCTCTCCGCTGTACGAGCAGACCCCGGCCGGCGCCGCGCCGTTCTATCCGGGCTGAGAGCTTCCGGACGGCGCTGAGCACTATCCGTCGTCCACCCTTTGCCGGGGATCGCCGACCGTCCACAGGTCGGCCATCTGGGCTGTGCTCGGGGCCATCGACGACGCCAATCTCGACGGGTGCTTTCCGAGCTGCTCGACCTCGTGCTCCCCGTCCGGTGCGCTGGCTGCGACGAGCCGGGTGGGGCGCTGTGCCCCGGATGTGTCGCGCCGCTGCTGGGAGCGGGCGTCCCCGTGGCACCTCGCCCGGCGCCCCTCGGTTTCCCGGCCTGCACCTCGGTCGCCCACTACGACGGGTCCGTCCGCGCCGCCCTCATCGCCTACAAGGAGCGAGGCAGGCGGGAGTTGGGCCGGCCGTTGGGTGCCGCGCTGGCCGCTTCGGTGGGCGCGGGGCTGACGCCAGGAGATGCCGGGCCGGTGTTGCTGGTCCCGGTGCCTTCGCAGCCGCACGCCGTGCGGCGCCGCGGTGCCGACACGACGAGGACCCTGGCGCTCGAAGCCGCCCGGCAGTTGCGTCGGCGCGGGGTCGCGACGCGCGTCGTCGCCTGCTTGCGGCTGTGCCGGGAGACAACGGATTCGGCCGGGCTCAATGCGGCTGACCGAGCGGTCAACCTTTCCGGCGCGATGACTTCGCAGCTGATTCCGTGGCGGGATGGTTCCGTGGTCGCTGTCGACGACCTGCTGACCACGGGCGCCACGCTGACCGAAGCGGCCCGCGCGCTGAGGGTGGCGGGCCGGCCGGTGCGATCGGCGGCCGTCGTGGCCGCCACGACAAGACGGCCGCTTGGGTTCAGACTGTGCTCGCGCTAGCGTCGAAACCAGCCACGAGACCCCGCACCACGGACAGTAGGCCTGGGAGGTTCAGCGTGGATATCGCAGTCACAGGGCGCAACGTCGAGGTGCCCAGCCACTACCGCCAGCGAGTCACCGAGAAACTCGGTCGGCTCGAACGCTACGACCAGAAGCTCATCCGCATCGATGTCGAGCTGTTGCACGAGCCCAATCCCCGGCAGGCGGCGGCGTGTCAGCGGGTGGAGATCACCTGCCGATCACGTGGTCCTGTCATCAGATCCGAGGCCTGCGCCGAGACCTTCTACGCCGCCTTCGACGTTGCCATGGGCAAGCTGGCAAATCGCCTCCGCCGCCTGGCGGACCGGCGCCGGGTGCACCACGGCGCTCGCACTCCCACCTCCGTCGCCGCTGCCACCGCCGGAGCCGTCGACGGTGACCGCGAGGCCGTCGCGGCAACCGCCACCGTCGCCGTCGACGATCAGACCGACGAGGTCGGCCCGGGCAAAGTGGTTCGCGAAAAGCAACATTCGGCCATTCCGATGTCTATAGAGCAGGCATTATTCGAGATGGAACTCGTCGGACATGACTTCTTCCTGTTTGCCGATGCAGATAGTGGGGCGCCGAGCGTTGTTTACCGACGCAAGGGATACGACTACGGGGTGATCCGGCTCATCACCTGACATGAGATGATCGCGCTAGCAATCCACGCAAGCCGCGCCGAATGTCGTTGCCGAACGTCGCTGCCGAATAGGGTGAGGGGGGAGGTCTCGTTGAGCGAACCATCTGTGCCCCGTAGTCCCTCCGAGGCCATCCGTGTGCTCGTCGTCGACGACCATGCGCTTTTCCGCCGCGGCTTGGAGATGGTGCTCGAGCAGGAGCCTGACATCGAGGTGGTGGGCGAGGCGGCTGACGGGGGGCAGGCGGTGCAGCGGTCGATCGAGACCGCACCCGACATCGTGCTGATGGACGTGCGGATGCCCAAGGGCAGCGGCATCGAGGCGTGCCGAGCGATCAAGGACGCCGTGCCCTCGGCCAAGATCATCATGCTGACGATCAGCGACGAGGAAGCCGACCTCTACGAAGCGATCAAGGCCGGCGCCACCGGCTACCTCCTCAAGGAGATCTCCATCGAGGAGGTCGCGTCGGCGATCCGTGCCGTTCAGAACGGCCAGTCACTCATCAGCCCCTCGATGGCCTCCAAGCTCCTCACCGAGTTCGCCACCATGGTCAAGCGCACCGACGAAAAGGAGCAGTTGCCCACCCCGCGGCTGACCGACCGTGAGATGGAGGTGCTGCGCCTGGTGGCCCGAGGGCTCAACAACCGCGACATTGCCAAGGAACTGTTCATCAGCGAGAACACCGTCAAGAATCACGTACGAAACATCCTGGAGAAGCTCCAGCTGCACTCCCGCATGGAAGCGGTCGTCTACGCCGTGCGGGAGAAGCTGCTCGAGATCAACTGACCGGGCCGCCTCTCGGGCCAGGACGTGAGCCTGCCGTGGTGGTCCTCGGGAACCCAGTGCGGGTCCCATCGGTTTCACCGGCGAATACGATGAAGGCGCACCACCTGCCGGACGTCAACAGAAAGTGACTCTTCGTGGTACTCGAAAGGCTCCTGCGCGCGGGCGAGGGCAAGATCCTGCGGCGGCTGAAGGCGTACTCCCATGCGGTGAACTCCCTCGAGGACGACTACGTCGACCTGACCGACGCCGAGCTGCGTGAGCTCACCGACACCTACAAGGCACGCCTGGCGGACGGGCAGACCCTGGACGACCTGCTCCCTGAAGCGTTCGCCTCCGTACGCGAGGCCGCCAAGAGGACCCTCGGCCAGCGCCACTTCGACGTCCAGCTGATGGGCGGCGCCGCGCTGCACCTGGCCAATATCGCCGAGATGAAGACCGGCGAGGGCAAGACGCTCGTCGGCACTCTGCCGGCCTATCTCAACGCGCTGGCCGGCGAGGGCGTTCACATCATCACCGTCAACGACTACCTCGCCCAGCGGGACGCCGAGTGGATGGGCCGGGTGCACCGCTTCCTCGGCCTGTCGGTCGGCAACATCGTCGCCAACCAGCCGCCGGACATGCACCGCGCGGCCTATGCCTGCGACATCACCTACGGCACCAACAACGAGTTCGGTTTCGACTACCTG
>JBAVXU010000371.1:0-16344 GCA_049698415.1 Mycobacteriales bacterium | reverse complement strand
CGTCATCGCCGGGGCCACGGTGACGCTGTCGCCGGTGTGCACGCCCATCGGGTCGATGTTCTCGATCGAGCAGACGACGACCACGTTGTCCAGCCGGTCGCGCATCAACTCGAGTTCGTACTCCTTCCAGCCCAGCACGCTCTCCTCGACCAGCAACTCGGTGGTCGGGCTGGCGGCCAGCCCGGCACTGGCCATCCGGCGCAACTGGGCGGCATCGTGTGCCATGCCCGAACCCGCGCCGCCCATGGTGTACGACGGGCGCAGCACGACCGGGTAGCCGAGCGAACCGACGGCTGCCTCCACCTCGGGCAGTGAGTGGCAGACCGCACTGCGCGGCGTCTCACCTCCGACCGACCGCACCACGTCCTTGAACGCCTGCCGGTCCTCGCCGCGCTTGATCGCCTCGATGTCGGCGCCGATCAGCTCGACGCCGTACGTGTCCAGCACGCCACGCTCGTGCACTGCGACGGCGACGTTGAGGGCGGTCTGTCCGCCGAGGGTCGCCAGCAGCGCATCCGGCCGTTCGCGGGCGATGACCTGCTCGACGAACTCCGCGGTGACCGGCTCGATGTAGGTCGCGTCGGCGAACTCCGGATCGGTCATGATCGTGGCCGGGTTGCTGTTGACCAGGCTGACCCGGATCCCTTCTTCGCGCAGAACCCGGCAGGCCTGGGTTCCGGAGTAGTCGAACTCGCAGGCCTGCCCGATCACGATGGGTCCGGAACCGATGACGAGGACCGAGGCGATGTCGTCGCGTCTAGGCATCGCGCATCAGGTCCACGAACCGGTCGAAGAGGTAGGCGGCGTCATGCGGCCCGGCAGCGGCCTCGGGGTGGTACTGCACGGAGAACGCCTGGCGGTCGAGGCAGCGCAGCCCTTCGACCACGCCGTCGTTGAGGCAGACGTGACTCACCTCGACCCGGCCGTACGCGGTGTCCGCCGGGTCGCCGACGGGGGCATCCACGGCGAAGCCGTGGTTGTGCGCGGTGACCTCGACCCGGCCGGTCGAGCGGTCCTGCACCGGTTGGTTGATGCCCCGGTGCCCGTAGCGCAGCTTGTACGTACCGAAACCCAACGCCCGGCCGAGCACCTGGTGGCCGAAGCAGATGCCGAACGTCGGCAGGCGGGCCTCGATCAACCCACGGGTGAGCGCCACGGCGTGCTCGGCGGTGGCCGGGTCGCCCGGGCCGTTGCTCAGGAACACGCCGTCGGGGGCGAGGGCCAGCACATCGTCGAGGCTGCTCGTCGCAGGCACGACGTGCACCTCGATCCCGCGCTGGGCCATCCGGTGCGGCGTCATCCGCTTGATCCCGAGGTCGATGGCGACGACCCGCAGCACCGCCGGTCCCACGGCCGGGACGACGTAGGCACTCGGCGTCGTCACCTCTCCGCAGAGGTCGGCACCGACCATCCCGGGCTGGCTCTGGACCCGCGCGAGCAGGGACGCGGCATCGGTGTCCAGGCTCGACACTCCGACCCGCATCGCACCGCGCTCACGAAGGTGCCGGGTCAGTGCCCTGGTGTCGATCCCGCTGATGCCGACGACGTCGTACTTCGTGAGCTCGTCGGCCAGGCTCCCGGTGGCCCGCCACGACGAGACGGCGCGGGCCGGTTCGCGTACGACATATCCCGCCGCCCAGATCCGGGCCGACTCGGCGTCGTCGGGGTTGACCCCGGTGTTGCCGATGTGCGGCGCCGTCTGCACGACGACCTGGCGGTGGTAGGAGGGATCGGTCAGCGTCTCCTGATAGCCGGTCATGCCGGTAGCGAAGACCGCCTCGCCGAACGCCTCTCCCCTGGCGCCGTAGGACGCACCGCGAAAGGACCGGCCGTCTTCGAGCATGAGCAGAGCCGTCACCGCTGCGCCTTGCCGTCGAGCACGGTGGGCCGGCCGCGCAGGAACGTCGCCACGACGTGTCCGGGCAACTCCCGCCCGGCGTAGGGATTGTTGCGGCTGCGGCTGGCCGAATGGGTCGGGTCGACCGCCGTCCGGCCGGCCGGGTCGAAGAGCACCAGGTTGGCAGCCTCGCCGACCGCCAGATGACGGCCGTGGGCGGCCAGCCCACCGATGAGTGCCGGGGTCAGGGACATCCGGTCGGCGACACCGGCCCAGTCGAGCAGCCCGGTCTCCACCATGGCATCGGTGACGACTGACAGCGCCGTCTCGAGGCCGAGCATTCCGGGCCGGGCTGCGGCCCACTCGGTCTCCTTGTCCTCCAGGGCATGCGGCGCGTGGTCGGTGGCGACACAGTCGATCGTGCCGTCGGCCAGGGCCGCCCGCAGGGCGTCGACGTCCTCGGTGGTCCGCAGCGGCGGGTTGACCTTGTAGACCGGGTCGTACGTCGCAGCCAGGTCGTCGGTCAGCAGCAGGTGGTGCGGGGTGACCTCGGCGGTGATCCGCCAGCCCTTGCTCTTGGCCCAGCGCAGGATCTCGACCGAACCCGCGGTCGACACGTGGCAGACGTGCAGCCGCGAGCCGACGTGACCGGCGAGCAGAGCATCCCGGGCGATGATCGCCTCCTCGGCGGCGGCCGGCCAGCCGGTCAGCCCGAGCCGTGCGGAGAGGACTCCCTCGTTCATCTGGGCGTCCTCGGTGAGCCGGGTCTCCTCGGCGTGCTGGGCGACGACACCGTCGAAGGCCTTGACGTACTCCAGGGCGCGGCGCATCAGGGCCGGGTCGCCGACGCAGTGCCCGTCGTCGGAGAAGACGCGCACCCGTGCAGCGGAGTCGGCCATCGCTCCCATCTCGGCGAGTTGCTCACCGCGCAGGCCGACGGTGACCGCGCCCACGGGCTGCACGTCGCACAACCCGGCTTCTCGACCCAGCCGCCACACCTGCTCGACGACCCCCGCCGTGTCGGCAACGGGGTCGGTGTTGGCCATCGCGTAGACCGCCGTGAAACCACCGAGCGCGGCCGCGCGCGAACCGGACTCGACCGTCTCCGCGTCCTCGCGGCCGGGCTCGCGCAGGTGCGTATGCAGGTCGACCAGCCCTGGCAGGGCGATCAGCCCGTCGGCAGAGACGACCTCGGCACCTGCGGCACTGACGCCGGCGCCGATTTCGGCGATGTGGCCATCGCGGATGAGCACGTCGGTCGGCTCGCCACCCTCGATCCGGGCGCCGGTCAGCAAGAAGGAGTCGCTCATGCCGACTCACCTCCGCCGAGCAACAGATACAGGACTGCCATCCGCACGCTCACTCCGTTGCTGACCTGCTCAACGATCGTGGAGCGCACCGAGTCGGCGACCTCGGCGGCGATCTCCATGCCGCGGTTCATCGGGCCGGGGTGCATGACGATGGCATCGTCGGGCATCTTGGCCAGCCGCTGCCGGTCCAGGCCGTAGCGCCGGCTGTACTCCCGCTGGGTCGGGAAGAACGACGCGCTCATCCGCTCGCGCTGCACCCGCAGCATCATCACGGCGTCGGCCTTGGGCAGCACCGAGTCCAGGTCGTAGGACACCGTGGCCGGCCAGTCCTCAACCCCCACCGGGACCAGGGTCGGTGGCGCGACCAGGGTCACGTCGGCGCCGAGGGTGTGCAGCAGGAGCACGTTGGAGCGAGCCACCCGGCTGTGCAGCACGTCGCCGACGATCACCACCCGCAGCCCCTCCAGGCGGCCGGTTCGCCGGCGGATCGTGAAGGCGTCGAGGAGTGCCTGGGTGGGGTGTTCGTGCGTGCCGTCGCCGGCGTTGACGACGCTGCCCCGGATCCAGCCGGCCAGCCGGTGCGGCGCGCCGGACATCGAGTGCCTGATGACCACGGCGTCGGAGCCCATCGCTTCGAGCGTCAGTGCGGTGTCCTTGAGGCTCTCGCCCTTGGACACGCTGGACCCCTTGGCCGAGAAGTTGATGACATCCGCCGAGAGCCGCTTGGCCGCCAACTCGAACGAGGTCCGGGTCCGGGTGGAGTCCTCGAAGAAGAGGTTGACCACGGTTCGCCCGCGAAGGGTCGGCAGCTTCTTGACCTCGCGGCCGGCCAGTGCCTTGTCCATCTGCTCGGCGGTGTCGAGGATCGCAGTTGCTGATTCGCGGTCGAGGTCGGCCGCCGAAAGTAGGTGCCGGTTCACCGATCGTCCTCCGTCGGGTCGAGTTCGACGCCGTCTCTGCCGTCGGTCTCGGCGAGCCGGACGCGTACGGCTTCACCCATCGACGTCGGGATGTTCTTGCCGACGTAGTCCGCGCGGATGGGCAACTCACGGTGACCCCGGTCGACGAGGACGGCGAGTTGCACCGCCCGCGGCCGGCCCAGGTCGCTGAGCGCATCGAGCGCCGCGCGTACGGTGCGGCCCGAGAACAGCACGTCATCGACGAGGATCACGAGGCGGCCGTCGATGCCGACCGGGGGAAGCTCGGTCTCTTCGAGAGCGCGTACACCGCGCAGCCGCAGGTCGTCGCGATAGAGCGTGACGTCCAGGGAGCCGACCGGAATCTCGATGTCTTCGAATGTCTGGATTCGGCCGGCCAGCCGCCTGGCCAGCGGGGCGCCCCGGGTGGGTATGCCCAAGATCACCGCGTCGGCGGCACCGCCGGTCTTTTCCAGGATCTCGTGCGCGATCCGGTCGATGATCCGGGCGACGCCGGGGGCATCAAGGATGCTTCGTGGGGGGCCGTGTGAGCCTCGTGGAGCGGATGGTCCGGCCGAGCCGGTCACCGGGTCGGGGACAGTCGCCACCGAGCGGACCTCCTTCCCCGCCTCTCAGGACGGGTCGTTAAAGGATGTCGAATCACCAGAACGGTAGCAGGGTTGTGCTGTACGGCTTGACCGACTCGCCTTACGCCCGTACCGTCACGCTGAGTTACGGCAGGGGGGCGCTAGAGCCTTTCCTATCGACCCAAAGTGACGGAGAAATCTCAATGTCGGAATATGGCAACTCGCTCGGTGCGCGCCTTCGCTCGATTCGGCAGCAGCAGGGCCTGTCGCTGCAAGGCGTCGAGGAGAAGTCGAAGGGTCGCTGGAAGGCAGTCGTCGTCGGGTCCTACGAGCGGGGTGACCGGGCGGTGACGGTGGCCCGCCTGGCCCAACTCGCATCCTTCTACGACGTCCCCATCGTGGAGTTGCTCCCCGAGGAGTCGCCGGCCGGCGGCGGGGCATCGACCGGCAAGGTCGTGCTCGACCTCGAGACGCTGTCGCGGCTGCCGGCCGAGGACGTGGGGCCGCTGGTGAGGTACGCCAAGATGATCCAGCGCGAGCGCGGCGACTACAACGGCCGGGTGCTCTCGATCCGGCAGGACGACCTGCGTGCGCTCGCCGTGGTGTTCGACCTCTCCCCCGGCGAACTCGTCGACCGCCTTGCCGGCTGGGGAGTCGTCACCACCGCCAGCGTCTGAGCACCGGAACCGGCGCGATCAGGGGCTGATCGGCGGCCGGAGTTGCAACACCCGGGCGAGCAGGCCGTTGACGAAGCCCGCGGACTCGTCGGTCGATAGGTTCTTGACCATCTCGACCGCCTCGTCGATGGCCACCGCGTCAGGAACGTCGGGCTCGTACAGCAGCTCGTAGATCCCGATCCGCACGACGTTGCGGTCCACCGCGGGCATCCGGCCCAGGGTCCAGCCCTGGGCGTAGGTCTCCATCAACTCGTCGATGCGCGCCCGGTGGGCGACGACTCCCTCCACGATCTGGACGGCGTAGGCAGGAACGGGAGGGTTGGCCTGGGCCAAGCGCTCAGCGGCGGTGTCGAGCGCCGAGGTGCCGCGGATGTCAGCCTCGTAGAGCACGTCGAGGGCCCTCTTGCGTGCCTTGCTGCGAGCGCCCACTAGCCAGCCATCCCGCCGGGCGCCTCGATCTGCTCAATGCTCATCCGACGGCCGGTCGCACTCAGCTGTTGACGCGGCCGAGGTAGCGCCCGTCACGCGTGTCGACCTTGACCTTCTCGCCGGTGGTCAGGAACAACGGGACCTGGATCTGGGCGCCGGTCTCCAGCGTCGCCGGTTTGGTGCCGCCCGTCGACCGGTCGCCCTGGATGCCGGGGTCGGTGTGGGAGACCACGAGCTCGACGCTGGCCGGGAGCTCGACGTAGAGCGGCAAGCCGTCGTGGACGGCGACGTTGGCGTTGGTGTTCTCGAGCAGGTAGTCGGCGGCCGGCCCGACCGTCTCGCGCGAGACGTGGATCTGCTCGAAGGTCTCGCCGTCCATGAACACGAAGTCGGTGCCCTCCTTGTAGAGGAAGGACATCTCGCGCTTGTCGACGGACGCGACGTCGACCTTGAGCCCGGCGTTGAAGGTCTTGTCGACGACCTTGCCGCTGAGCACGTTCTTGAGTGTTGTCCGCACGAACGCCCCGCCCTTGCCGGGCTTGACGTGCTGGAACTCCACCACGGTCCACAACTGCCCGTCCAGGTTGAGGACAAGTCCGTTCTTCAGGTCGTTGGTGCTAGCCACGTACGCGGGTCTCCTCAGCGGGCATCTGGCACAGGTCGCAGCCTCAGAGGCTGCAGAGGTCCTTGGTGGTCAGGGTGAGCAACTCCGGCCCGTCTGCGCGGACCACGAGGGTGTCCTCGATCCGCACGCCGCCACGACCCTCGAGATAGACACCGGGCTCGACGGTGACGGGCATCCGGTCGCCGAGTCTACCGGGGGAACCCCTGCCCAGCATCGGCGCCTCGTGGATCTCGAGCCCGACGCCGTGGCCCAGGCCGTGCGTGTAGTGCTCGTCGTGCCCGGCCGACGCGATGTGCTCACGGACGGCGCTGTCGACGTCAGCGCACTCGGCGCCGACCGCCAGCGCCTCGCGGCCGATCCGCTGGGCGTCGGCGACCAGGTGATAGATGTCGCGCTGCCACTCGTCGGCGCTTCCCACCACGACGGTCCGGGTCATGTCGGAGTGGTAGCCCGCGCACTCGGCACCGAAGTCGAGCTTGACGAAATCGCCACCGGCCACCTCGCGCCCGGTCGG
Organism: Mycobacteriales bacterium; assembly: GCA_049698415.1. Taxonomy (GTDB): domain Bacteria; phylum Actinomycetota; class Actinomycetes; order Mycobacteriales; family QHCA01; genus QHCA01. Next base: position 9,448 of record JBAVXU010000371.1, on the reverse strand, counting down.
CCGGTGATGGGGTATCGCCGAGTTGGGGCCGCTGGCCACGATCGTCTCGAAGGACACGGCATCGGCCCCGAGGTCGAGCATCCGGGCGTCGAGATCGCGCCCGATCTCCTGCTCGGTGCGGCCGGTACGGATACCCCCGGCGGCGATCAGGTCGGCCAGCGCGCGGTCGGCCACCGCACAGGCCTGCCGCAGCAGGGCGATCTCGTCCTCGTCCTTGACCATGCGCAGTTCCTCGACAGCGGCCTGAAGGCTGATCATGTCGAGCCTCGGCTGCGCCTCGCGCAACGCCGCCAGGCCGTCGACGGTGACGTGGTGGCTCTCGTACGCCAACCGAGCCAGCCCGGTCTCCGCCGCCCGCGCGGCCAGCACGGTGGCGACCCGCCGGTCGATCACGCGCTCGACGTCAGGCGCCTGCTGCGCCGACTGGGTGATGTAGCGGCCGTCGGTCGCCAGCACGTCGCTGCCCTCGGCGGTGACGAGGAGGGCGGCGTTCGACCCGGTGAAGCCGGTCAGGTATCTCACGTTGACCAATCGGGTGATCAGCGCTGCCGGGGCGTCGTGCTCGGCCAGGTAGGCGCGCAGCCGGGAGCGACGCGCAGCAGGTCCGTTGGAGGCAGGAGGCATGGCAGGCACCCTAACCGGGGGTGACCGTGAGCCGGGCGATCGCCTGCAGGGCCAACCGGTACGAGTCGATGCCGAAACCGCTGATGACGCCACGGGCCACCGCTGAGACGACGCTGACCCGCCGGAACTCCTCCCGGGCGGCGATGTTGGACAGATGCACCTCGACCACCGGTCCGGGCACCATCGCGACGGCGTCCCGGATCGCATAGGAGTAATGCGTGAAGGCGGCGGGATTGATCACCACAGCCGCTCCGGCGTCGGCGGCGGCGTGCAGCCAGCCGACCACCGTGGCCTCGTCGTCGCTCTGCCGGACCAGGACGTGCAACCCCAGTTCTTCGCCGGTGGCCGTGCACAACGCGGCAAGGTCGGCGTAGGTCGCCGTGCCATAGACATCGGGCTCCCGGTTGCCCAGACGTCCCAGGTTGGGTCCGTTGATCACGTGGACGGTCGTCGTCATCTCACTCCTTGCTGCCGGCGATCACGGAGAACGCGGCGGAGAGCATCGTGGGCTCCGGGTCGTCGAGGATGCCCGGCTTGGCCAGCCCGTCGAGGACGACGAAGCGCAACCGGCTGCCACGCGCCTTCTTGTCCACCCTCATCGCCTCGTGCAGGTGGGCCCAGTCGCCGCCCGGATAGGCCGTCGGCAAGCCGACGGAGTTCAGGACGGTTCGGTGTCGGCGCGCTGTGTCGCGGTCGAGCCGGCCGGCCAGCACCCCCAACTCAGCGGCGAACACCAGCCCGACGGACACGGCGTCGCCGTGGCGCCACAGGTAGCCCTCGGCCCGTTCGATCGCGTGCGCGAGGGTGTGGCCGTAGTTGAGGATCTCGCGGCGCCCGGCCTCGCGCAGATCCCCGGTGACCACCTCTGCCTTGACGGCCACGGAGCGCTCGATCATGTGCCGCAACGCCACCGAATCCGGGTCTGTCGCCGCGGCCGGTTCGCTCTCGATCAGGTCCAGGATCTCGGGGTCGGCGATGAAGCCGCACTTGACCACCTCGGCCAGGCCGGCCACCAGATCGGCCCGCGGCAACGTCCGCAACGCGGCCAGGTCGCACAGCACGCCCGCAGGTGGGTGGAAGGCACCGACGAGGTTCTTGCCGCTGTCGGTGTTCACCCCGGTCTTGCCCCCGACCGCGGCGTCGACCATGCCGAGCAGGGTGGTCGGCAGGTGAACCACGCGGACCCCGCGCAGCCACGCGGCCGCCACGAAGCCCGCCAGATCGGTGACCGCTCCCCCGCCGATGCCGACGATGGCATCGGTACGCGTGAACCCTGCCGCGCCGAGAGCCTCCCAGCAGTCCGAGGCGACGCCGATGCTCTTGGCCTGCTCGCCGTCGGGAACGGGCAAGGTCAACACTCGATGGCCGGCGCTTCGCAATACCTCGGCCACATCAGCAGCCCGCCCGGCCAACGGCGGGGCGTGGACGACGGCCACCTGGTCGGCTCCGTCGAGCAGCGGCGGCAGCAGATCGAGCAGGTCGGTGCCGACGGCGACGTCGTAGCCTGCGTCGCCGCCTACCGGGATCAGCGTCGTGGTCATGAGATCACCGTGATGATTGCCTCGGCAAGCTCGGCCGGCGACGTCCGGTCCGCGTCGAGCGTGTGCGTCGCGACCTGCTCATAGAGCGGACGGCGCTCCGCGAGCAGGCTGTGCAGCATCGCCCGCGGGTTGAGGGTGAGCACCGGCCGGTCGCGGGCCAGCCCCACCCGACGAGCGGCCGCAGCCATCCCGACGTCGAGAAAGACCACCGTGTGCCCGCTGAGCAACTCACGCGTCGCTTCGGAAAGCACCGCACCGCCGCCCAGAGCCAGCACCCCGCGGTGCTCGGCCAGAGCGCGGGCCACGGCCGTGACCTCCATCGCCCGGAAGTGCGGCTCGCCCTCGTCGTAGAAGATCTCCGAGATCGGCTTGCCCGCCTCGGCGACGATGTCGTCGTCGGTGTCCCTGAAGCTGACGCCGAGTCGCTGCGCCACGAGTTGGCCCACCGTGGTCTTGCCGGCACCGGGCGGCCCCACCAGGACCACGACCGGGCCGGTCACCGGATCACGAGCGCGTCGAGATAGGCCTCGACGTTGCGCCGGGTCTCCGGCACCGCGTCGCCGCCGAACTTCTCCAGCACCGCGTCGGCAAGAACCAGCGCGACCATCGCCTCGGCAACCACACCGGCGGCGGGCACGGCGCACACGTCGGAACGCTGCGCGATGGCCTTGGCCGGCTCGCCGGTAGCGACGTCCACGGTGGACAGCGCACGCGACAGGGTGGAGATCGGCTTCATGGCCGCGCGCACGCGCAGCAGTTCACCGGTCGTCGTGCCACCCTCGATCCCCCCGGAGCGGTGGGTCAGGCGGCGTACGCCCTCGGCGGTCGCGGCCATCTCGTCGTGGGCCTGCGAGCCCCGCCTGCCGGCCGTGGCGAAACCGTCGCCCACCTCGACGCCCTTGATCGCCTGGATGCCCATGAGAGCTGCGGCCAGCCGCGAGTCGATCCGCCGGTCCCAGTGGACGTAACTGCCCATCCCCGCGGGCAGGCCGTGCACGACCACCTCGACCACTCCACCGAGCGTGTCGGCGTCTGCCTTCGCAGCATCGATCTCGGCCACCATGGCCGCGCTGGCGGCGGCGTCGAGGCAGCGCACCGGGCTGGAGTCGACGACCTCCCGGTCGCCAGGTGCCGGCAGCACGCCGTCGGGTGCCTGGGCCGAGCCGATGGCGACGACGTGCGAGATGACCTCGGCACCGAGCACCTGGCGCAGGAAAGCTTGGGCGATCGAGCCGAGGGCTACCCGGGCCGCCGTCTCACGAGCACTCGCGCGCTCGAGGACGGGCCGGGCATCGGCGAAGCCGTACTTCTGCATCCCGGCCATGTCGGCGTGCCCGGGTCGCGGCCGGGTCAGGGGGGAGTTGCGTGCCAGCCCGGCCAGGGTGTCGGGATCGACCGGGTCGGCGGACATCACCTGGTCCCACTTGGGCCACTCCGAATTACCGATCCGGACCGCGATCGGACTGCCGATGCTGAGCCCATGGCGGATGCCGCCGAGAATCTCGACGGCATCGGCCTCGAACGTCATGCGGGCGCCGCGTCCGTACCCACCGCGGCGACGAGTGAGCTGCTCGGCGATATCGGCGCTGGTGACGGCCACCCCGGCAGGCAGGCCCTCGAGGATGGCCACCAGTGCGGGGCCGTGCGACTCCCCCGCTGTCAGCCAGCGCAACATGCCGCCGAGTCTTTCACGACCGGTGCCTGAGCCTGCTGCCCGACGCGGGTCAGAACAGCAGGGTTTGGCCCTCGCACAGGCTGATCGTCTTGCCGCTGTGAGAGAAGGTGGCACATGCGTTGCCGGAGGTGGCGGTCAGCTTGTACGTACCGGCGAACACCTGGCCGACCGTGACCGGATAGCTGACCCCGTCGATGTTGGCGGTGGCCTTGTTGCCGGCGACGCTGACCAGCTTGAACGTGGTCATCCCCGGCGTGGTGGCCGGGTTTGTCGCCGCGGGTGCGGGGGCCACCGGTGCCACCGGGGCGGGAGCGGGGGCAGCCGCAGCAGCGGCCGCAGGCCCCGCGACGAGCGGCAGGAACGGATTGCGGGTGGGCGAGCTCAGGAATGTCTGGGTCTTCGGTGTCGGCACGGCACTGGCCACGGCCGCGGGCGGATTGCCCTTTGCCACCGGCAAAGCCGCCGGTGTCGCCGCGCCACCGCCGAACAGGGAGGTGATAAGGAAGTAGCCGGCGAGCCCGGCCAGGACGGCGCCTACTGCGACAAGCACGAACAGCTTGCGGCGGCCCGACAGAGCCGGGGTCGCCTCGTCCTCGGGAGCCTTGGCGGGAGCGAACGGGAACGTTGCTGTCTCGGTCATCGTCGACTCACTTCGCCGTCTGAGCCGCAGCCGGCGCGGCGGCTGCCACGGGCGGAGCGACAGTTGGTTGCGCCGTGAACACCTGACCGGTGAGATCGAGTTCGATCTCGCACACCTTGGGAGTGCAGGCGGTGGTCGAATCAGTGGTGCTCGGCGACATGGAATACAGCGTGACGACGAAGACTCGCGTGGTGCCCTCGAGGTTCGCGACGAATTGCTCGAGCTGGACGTAGGTGCCGGTCGCCTTGAGCTGCACCGAGACGACCTGCAGCCCCGAGGTGCTGGTGGGGGCTCCGCCAGGTCCGGAGGCGGGTAGACCGTTACTGACCCCGGCTGCCCCGGCGTACGGGGCAGGTACCGCCGGCGCGATGGAGACCAGGGACACGCCCGCGCTGGTCGCCGCTTGCTGCAGCGAACGCACCATTGACGGAAGCGCAGCATCCTTGGGGATCTGCCGGGAGAACTTGGCCAACTGGGCCAGCTTGATCGGCAGGCGCTTCTCCTGAGCGGTCAGCACGGCCAGGTCGGTACGCAGCGCCTGTGCCGCAGCCTGCTCGGTCGCCTCCTGGTGGCGAAGGTCCGCAGCCTTGGCGCGCTGCGGGCTCACCAGCAGAAACCATCCGGCCGCCAGGATCAGGACGATGGCGACGGCGGCAGAGACCACCCACTGTCGGGTCTTGCTCATCATCAGCTCCCGGTCGGGTTCGTGTAACGGCCCGAGAGTGCAGCCGTGGTGACGTTGACGGTCGAAGAGAACGCGTAGGTCTTCTTCGTGCCGATCAGCTTCTCGTCAGACTTCGAGAAGTAGGGATTCGTCCATGCGCGTTCCTTGGCGATCGAGTCGAGCCAGCCGGCCACGTTGACGTGTGACAGGGCGACGCCCTCGAACGTGATCTGCGCGATCGTCGGCGTTGCCGTTGCCGCAGCGCCCGGTGTGGATGCCGGTGTCACCAGCGCCGGGGCGACCGTGACCTTCGTCAGCCATGCTCCGGACGGCAACAGCGGGCCGAGGTCGCCGAGATAGCTCGACCACAGGACCTCGTTGCCGCCAGCGTCGCGCAGCAGCCCGTTGGTCGTGTCGACCAGGGCGTAGGTCTGCCGGACGTTGGACAATGCGTCGACCTGTGTCTGCAGGCCGGCTCGCTGAACCTTTGCGGCATCGAGGTCGTTGCTTGCGGCGTGAACCGACGACAGCGCGAGCAGGAACAACGCGATCACCACGAGAACGGCGACCACACCGCCGCCGCCGAGCTGCGTCTGCACGCGGCGCAGCTTGCGACGGACAAGAATGTGCGGCGGCAACAGGTTGACCGCCGGCAGCGAGACGAGCCGGGTCAGGGGCGCGCGCTCGACGTCGGGAGCATTCACGCGGGTGTTCATGATGCCAACCCGAGTGACGTGCCCATGGCCAGGCCGACAGGTACGGACACCAGCGGAGCCACGAACGCGAGCTGCTCCTCGGTGAGGCCGACCTTGCCGACCTTGAGCCGGGTCATCGCGGTGCCCAACTCGACCGGGACCCGGGTTGCCGTGGCCAGCCGCTCGGCGAGGCCGCGGAGTTGACCGCCCCCGCCGGAAAGCACGATGCGCTTGGCATCCACCGAGTGCGGCTGGTGGCGGTGATAGTCCAGCGAGCCGCGGACCTCTTCGATGAAGGCAGCGGCACTGGTCTCGATCGCCCATGTTGCCGGCGAATCGGCGTCTGTGAGGTCCCGCGCCTTGGCGAGCATGCCGGTCTGCTGCTTGAGCGATTCGGCCTCCTCGGTCGAGATGCCCAGCCGCTCGGCGATGGCTTCGGTGATGTCGGCGCCGCCCATGAGCAGGATGCGCACGAACCTCGGAACACCACCCTGATGCACGACGATGTTGGTCACGCCTGCACCGATGTCGATGAGTGCCTCACCGCTGTCTTCGGACAGACCCAGTTCGTCGACCCGCGCGAGCCCACGCAGCAGCGCGAACGGCGTGAGGTCGACGGCCACGGGGTTCAGGCCTGCCTTCTGGACCGCCCTGACGGTGTTGTCGACAACGTCCTCAGCCGCTGCGACGAGCAGAACGCGGACCATCCGGTCGCCGGACTCCGTTTCGAACTCCTCGAGGGGGTGGAAGTCCAGGATCGCCTGGTCGACCGGCATCGGGATGCGGTCCTGCACCAGGAAGGGCAGGGACTTGCGAAGCTCGTCTGCCGGCAGCCGGGGAAGGTCGACCTCGCGGGCCACGACCTTCTGATTCGACACGCCCACCGTCACGCGCTTCGTACTGAACTTGGTGGAGGCCCACAACTGCCGGATGGCTGCGGCGACGACATCGACGTCGATCACTTCTCCGTCGCGGACCGCGCCGGGCGGCAGTGCTACCTGGCCGAATCGGGTCAGGGTGGCCGGGCGCTTTCCGAGGGAAAGCTCCGCGGCCCTCACACCGGAGGTCCCGATGTCAAGACCCACGATTGCTCTTGCTGCCACGATGACATCCCCTTCGCCAGTGATAAGCCTTCAGAGGGGCCATCGGGCGTTCGGGGCGGGCCCTTGAGCGAATCGGCGCACCCGCCGGAGATGCAGGCTCAGCCCAGCGTGACGGAGACGTACAGCCGGGCCAGCGGCGCTCCGACAAATACGGCAATCAGCGCCCCGGCGATCATGTACGGCCCGAACGGAACGTGGGACTTCAGCCCCGCCCTGCGCGCGGCGATCAGGCCCAGCCCGCCGATCGAGCCCAGCAGGAAGCCGAGGAAGGCACCGACGAGCAGCGGCCCCCATCCCAGGTAGCCGAGATAGGCACCGAGGATCCCGGAGAGCATGACATCGCCGTAGCCCATCCCCCGCGGGCTGACAGCGTGCAGCAGGCGGTAGAGACCGAACAGACCCACCAGCCCGGCCGCCATGGTGATCAGCCGGCCGAAGTCACGCTGGATCAGGGCGGCGGCGGCCAACAGGATCAGCGCTACGGGGTACGACGGCATGGTCAGGGCGAACGGCAGTCGTTTGTGGTCGATGTCGATCAGCGCCAGCGCGATGCCGACCGCGCCGAGGTACAGGAACGCCGGCAGGGCGGGATCCAGGCCGAAGCGCCATCCCAGCAGTCCGAACAGCACCGCGGTTGCGAGCTCGACCAGGGGGTAGCGCGGGCTGATCCGCATCCCGCAGTCACGGCACTTGCCGCGCAACACGAGCCACGACAGCACTGGCACGTTGTCGCGAGGCCGGATATCGGTGCCGCAGCCCGGGCAGTGCGACCGTGGCTGGACCACGCTCTCGCCGCGCGGAACACGCCAGATCAGAACGTTGAGGAACGAGCCCACAGCCAACCCGAGGACGGCGCACAGCACCGCCACGGTCGACTCCACAGTAGACAGGCTACGCAGCCGGACGGCAGATCGTGATTACGGCTTGCCCTCGCCGTAGGTCACGACACCCCAGTTCGACGAGGCCAGGTCGGCCAGGTGCGGCGGGGTCAGGGTCTTGAGCCTGGAGTCGTAGTTGTAGTTCTTGTCGTACCCGGTGCTGCCACCGCCGCCGTAGGTGGTGCCCACGGGACCACGGAAGGACTGGATGATCCCGCCGAGCACCGTCAGCGTCCCCAGGCTGGGACCGGAGTCCCAGTCCTGCACCAGGAAGGAGTCGGCAGAGGCCACCAGGGCCGCGTCGATCTGGATGTCGTACATCGGGTACGGGCTGACCGTGGAGTCCGGCGACGTCTGGGTGCAGTTGGCTGGCGAGCCGCACTTCAGCGGGTGGTAGACCGCGATGAAGTTGGCCGCCGAGAGGCCCAACAGGTCGGTGCCGGCGGCGTCCTTCGAGCTCGGCGGCGTCGAGGACACGGCGGGCACGTTGTCACCGAGGTTGCTCTGCGCGATCGCGGTGTTCGTGCCCACGTAGCGAATGTGGTTCGTGATGAAGATGTTGTTGGCGGCACCGATCGTGTACTGGCCCTTGACCCAGCCCTCGACGAAGACGTCGCCGTTGTGGCAGTCCGGGCGCAGCTTCGACGGCCCGGCCGTCGAGTTCGTGTCGTCGCTGACCGGGGGCAGCTTCGCGGTCGGGTTGGTGCAGTTGCCGGTGAAGCCGTCGACGTAGATGACCTGCCCGTTCGGCGCGGTGATGTCCACCGGGTTGGTCCAACTGCGTGTCCCGCAGGCTCCGGTGTTGAAGGTGCTCGGGGTTTGCGGGCTGGTGATCTGCATGTGACCGTTGCCCAGCATCACCATCTTGGTCGGCCCCTGGAAGACACAGCCGCCGCCGCCCTGGGTCGGGTCGGCCCATTGCCGCAGGCTGTTGTTGGTCTGCGGGAACGGCACGATCGAATAGCTCGGCGGCTTGGCGAAGTTCGGCACGCTTCCGCCGCCGGCATAATCGACCCAATATTTCTTCGCCGGGTCCTGCCACTCGGTGCTGAACTCATCGGCGAAGGTGGCCGAGCCCTGGATACGGATCTGGTCCTGGCTGTGCACGGGTCCCTTGAGGACGTCGGTGCTGATGAAGCGGATGTAGGCGCACCAGGCCCTGCCACCCGGCGCCGGCCGGTTCTCGGGAGACCAGGAGTGCTTGTTGCAGACGTTCGGCGGAACGTTGTCACTCGCCGCGTACGCGACCGGGTCGATCGTTTCGTACTGCGTGAAGTACATGTAGTTGAGGAAGGACTTCTTGCCCAGGTTGACCGTGACCGTCCGGGTGGTCGACCGCACCTTGCCCGAAGCCGTCAGCTTGATGACGCCGGTGTTCAGCGTCTGGGTGCTGTCGACCACGTACTTGAACGACCCGTCGGAGGTACCGCCGGGGACGGGCGTCCAGCCGCTCATGGCCGGGTTGGTGGCATCGGCGTTGCCCTGGGTGAAGTAGTTCGGGTTGAGCTGCAGTCGCGCGACGTAGTCGTCGACACCGGCGCTGGCGGCCTGCAATGCAGCCTGGAAGGACTGGTCGCGCCTGGCCGTCCGCTGGCCGTTGGTGACGACCGCCAACGCGAGCACGGCGA
>JBAVXU010000370.1:0-2092 GCA_049698415.1 Mycobacteriales bacterium | reverse complement strand
GCGCTGAGCGGCGGCCGGCGGTTGAGGCGCGCCGACCTGCTCGCCACCTGGGACGATGCCGGCTTAGAGACGGCGGGCCAGCGCGGCTATCACCTGCTGTGGCATCTGGCGCAGGACGGGCTGGTCTGTTTCGGCCCACTCAGCGCAGCAGAGCCCCAGATCGTGCTGATCGACGAATGGATCGCCCGTCCGCGCCGCCCCGAGCGCGAGGAGGCGATCGGGGAACTCGCGCTGCGCTACTTCCGCAGCCACGGCCCTGCCACCAGCAAGGACTTCGTTCGCTGGACCAAGCTCCCCGCGGCGGATGCCCGGCTGGGCCTGACGCTGGCCCGGCCACAGTTGGCCTGCCTGCCTGTCGACGGCGTGGAGTACTTCATGGACCCCGAGACTCCCGAACTGCTCTCCGCCCGGCGCCGGCAGGCTCGCGGCGTCTTCCTCCTGCCGGGGTTCGACGAGTTCATCCTCGGCTACGGCGACCGCAGCGCGATGCTGGATGCCGAGGACTTCGACCGGATCGTGCCCGGCGGGAACGGGATGTTCCGGCCGACGGTCATCAGCGGCGGCAGGGTGGTCGGAACCTGGAAGCACACCGGCAGCGGCGCGAAGCGGACGGTGAGCGCGACCCCCTTCGAGGCGTTCCCCGATCGGGTCGCCACGGCGATCAGCCGGGTGTACGCCAAGCTGCCGTAGTCAGAGCGCCTGATGCATGACGTGCAGTCCGACGTACCCGCGGGTGGGGTGCAGGAATGCCTCGGGCACCGTGCCAACGATGCTGAAGCCCAGCGATTGCCAGAGAGCGACGGCCCTTCTGTTGGTCTCCACCACCGCGTTGAACTGCATCGCGAGGTAACCCTGCTGTCGCGCCGAGGCGAGGACGTGCTCGCCCAGCGCCCGCCCGATGCCCCGACCTGCGGAGGAGGGGTCGACCATGAAGCTCGCGGTGGCCACATGCGCGCCCGGACCCATTTGGTTGGGGTGCATCTTGGCAGTGCCGACCACGGCGCCCTCGGCGTCGAGAGCGACGAAGGTCCGCCCGGGTGGGTTGAGCATCCACAGCGCACGCGCCTGGTCTTCGGACATCTGCGGGTCGTAGGCATAGGTCTCGCCAGCACCCACCACAGCGCGGAAGATCTGCCAGATCGCCGGCCAGTCTGCGGCGGTGGCGTCGTGGATGATCATGGCTAGATCCCGCGGGCCGAGTCACTCGCCGCATGCGCGACCGCGTCGGCGAGCGGCTCGACCTCGTCGGGCTGCAGGGTGGCAACGGTGATCCGCAGGCCGGGTGCGCTGGTCAACCGGAACCGCGCGCCGGCGGCCACGGCCCAGCCCTGCCCGAGCAGCGACGTCACGGCGGTGGTCTCGTCTCGTACGGGAACCCAGACGTTGACCCCGGACCGGCCCTGACCTGGCACGCCGCGCTGGGCCAGCGCGGAGATCAATTCGCCTCGCCGGGCGGTGTACTCCCGCTCGGCACTGTGCACCTGAGCCACGGCGCGCTCGTCCTGCCACAGGTGGGCCACCGCTTCCTGGATGGCGTGGCTCACCCATCCCGGGCCGAGGCGCTGGTGGGCGCGCAACCGGCCGATCGTCGGGGCATCGCCGCTGAGTACGGCGAGGCGTAGGTCGGGACCCCACGCCTTGGACACCGATCGCACATGCACCCACGAGTCCGTCGTCTCGGCGAGTGAGCAGAGCCCGACCCCCGCGATGCCGGCGGCGTGGTCGTCCTCGATAAGGATGACGTCGCGATGCTTGGCCAGGACACCGCGCAGGGACCGCGCGCGGGCCGGCGAGACCGCGGCTCCGGTGGGCACCTGAGCGCGCGACGTGATGACGACCGCCCGTACGCCCGATCCGATTGCCCGCTCGAGCGGTTGGGCGAGCATGCCGGATCCGTCGACGGCCACCGGCACCGCGACCAGTCCGAGGGCGGCGAGCAGGTCGGTGAGATTGGCCCAGCCGGGATCTTCGACGGCGACCCGGTCGCCCGGGTGCAGGCGGCCGCGCAGCAACCGTTCGACGGAGTCCAGCGTGCTGTGCGTGACAGCCAGGTGCTCGGAGGCGACGCCGTCTGCCGCGAGCAGCGCTCGGG
>JBAVXU010000369.1:0-6711 GCA_049698415.1 Mycobacteriales bacterium | reverse complement strand
GCGACAACTCGCGCCGCACGGACCTCATGCTCACGGCGCAGCCGCGACTCGGCGACCACCAGATCCCGCAACGAGCGTTCGCGGCGCTCGACGACCAGACCAGCAGCAGCGGGAAGCAGCGCAAGCGGAACCCACGTAAGCGCCACACCGAAGACCGAGAAACCCGACTCTGCCGAGATCACCGTGCAGGCCGCGAGCGCGTAGCCGAGCACGAAAGCCAGTGACCGTCGGTGCCGGTGATCAGTGCCGCGCCGCCCCACTGAATAGCAGGTGAGCACGACCCCGGCTGTGATGAACGCACCTTGCGTGTCGTCGCTGACCCGCTGATACACGATCACCGCCGTCAGCGCGACGAACGCCGCCAGCACCGGTGCGCGACGACGCCACGCGACCGTCGTCGTGCCCACCACAGCGGACGCGGCCGTGATCGGTACCCAATGGTCAGAGGTCAGCGTCGCCACGGCCCACAGCGCCCCACCGGTCAACCCCGCCGCGGCGATCACGTCGATTAGCACGGCACGGCGACGCAAGGTTCGCCGACCCCAGGGAGGGAGCCCGCGAGTGCAGCTCATGGCGCGCAGCGTAACTCCGCCTCGGCGGCCAACACATCGTTCCCGCGAACGACGCCGCGTCCGACCAACCGACGACGCGAGATCGCCGCCCAGTCCACACGAATCGCTCGGCCGGACGACGCGGCCGCAAAGCGTGCCCTGCGAGCGTGAGCGCGACCGCCCACCTGAGAGGACCTCGACATGTCATCAAGCACGAGCGTCGAGCACCGCACCCCAACCGCAACCAGCACACCGGCATCACGCTGGGAACCCTGGACAGGTATCGCCTTCCCGATCCTGTTCGTGGCCAGCATTGGCGCGAGCAACCCGCCCGCCGACACCGCATCCGACAAGACGTGGATCGCGAATTACACCGGACACGCGAACGATGCCGGGCACCTCGCGACGGGCCTGCTGCTGGTCTGCGCCGGTCTGAGCCTCGCGTCGTTCCTCACGGCGCTGTGGCGACGCATCCGCAACGCGGCCCCGGCCAGGTCATTCAGCCCGCTGCCGATCGTCGCCGCCGCCGCCTCAGCCGCGTGCATCTCCGCGGGCGGCGTAGTCATGGCAACCGTCGCCGGCGGCGAACTGTTCGGCAAGTACCCGCTACCCGGCGTGGACATCCTGCGACTGAGCAACGACCTCGGCTTCGCTCTCGTCAGCGTCGGAGGGATGACCGCCGCCGCGCTCGCGATCGCCTGCCTGAGTGTGCAGGGACGCACCGCCGGAATCCTCGGCCGCAAGACATCGATCCTCGGCGTCGTGGTCGCCGCCGTGCTGCTGGCCGCCGTCACCTTCATCCCCATCATCGCGGCCCTGCTGTGGGCCCCGGTCGTCGCCGTGCAGTGGCTGCGCGCTGCCTAGCGCGCCGGCCCGCTAACCCAGGTCGAGCGCAACCACGCCCAGTGCCCGGCCACGCGGCCTACCCCCGGGGAGGAATCGATCGAAACCGGTTCGGCACCGAACCCACCCTCAGGTTTCCGACGACTCCGATCCGCGATACCGATACCGACTCCTAAGCGGACGAGGACGATGACAAGGACGCCAGGTGGCAATTGGCCTGGACCGCCATCCACACCTGCACCCGATCCAGTTCGGCACCAGAGCCGCTACGGCAGTTCGGGGCCCCCAACTTGGAGCGGGTGACGGGAATCGAACCCGCACTGTCAGCTTGGGAAGCTGATGTTCTGCCATTGAACTACACCCGCATCGCGCGTCGGGGAGTCTACTAGGGTCCGTTCATGCTCTTGAGCGATCGTGATCTGCGGGCCGAGCTCGCCGCCGGCCAGTTCCGGCTGGAGCCCTACGACGACTCCCTGATGCAGCCGGCGAGCATCGACGTACGGCTGGACCGGTGGTTCCGGGTCTTCCGCAACGCCCGCTACACCCACATCGACCCGTCCAAGCAGCAGGACGACCTGACCGAGCTGGTGGAGCCCGAGGGCGACGAGCCGTTCGTCCTGCACCCCGGCGAGTTCGTCCTCGGCTCGACACTGGAGATGATCACGCTGCCCGACCACCTCGCCGCCCGGCTCGAAGGCAAGTCGAGCCTGGGCCGGCTCGGCCTGGTCACCCATTCCACCGCCGGATTCATCGACCCGGGATTCTCCGGTCACGTGACGCTCGAGCTGTCCAACCTCGCCAACCTGCCGATCACGATGTGGCCCGGGATGAAGATCGGCCAGGTCTGCGTGTTCCGCCTGTCCAACCCGGCCGAGCATCCCTACGGCTCATCGGTGTACGGGTCGCGCTACCAGGACCAGCGCGGGCCGACTCCGTCGCGGGCCTGGCGCAACTGGCGTACCTGGCCGACGAGGTAGCCGATGTTCGACGACCTGCTCGCCGCCAACGAGCGCTACCGCACGGAGTTCCACGACTCCGGTGTCGCCGGGTCGGCGGCCAAGGGCTTGGCGGTGCTGACCTGCATCGACTCCAGGATCGACCCGCTTGCCATGCTCGGCTTGCAGGCCGGCGACGCCAAGATCATCCGCAACGCCGGTGCACGGGTCACCTCCGATGCGCTGCGCTCGCTGGTGCTGGCCGCGAACCTGCTGGCCGTGACCCGCGTCTGCGTGGTGCAGCACACCGACTGCGCCATGGTCGGCAAGACCGACGACGAGTTGCGGGAGCGGATCGGCGAGCTTCGCGGCGCCGACGCCAGCGGCTGGGAGTTCCTGACCAGTACGGACCAACTCGCCACGCTGAGGCAGGATCTCGACGTCATCAGGTCCTGCCCGCTGCTACCGGAGGACCTCAAACTGGGCGGCTTCATCTTCGACGTGCACAGCGGGGCGCTCGTACCAGTGGATGACCAGGTCGGCGGCCGCTAGCTCTTAGTCGCCTTCGCCGGTGCCCGGCGCCAGCGACCGGAGCAGGATCTGCGAGACGTCGAGCACCTCGACCGACTCCGCCGCCTCACCCGCTTGCTGCTTGGCGGTCACCGCGTCCGACAGCATCGTGATGCAGAACGGGCACGCCGTCGAGATGATCCCGGCATCTGTCGCGAGGGCCTCGTCGGTGCGTTCGACATTGATCCGCTTGCCGATCCGCTCTTCCATCCACATCCGCGCGCCGCCCGCTCCACAGCAGAAGCCGCGCTCCTTGCACCGGTGCATCTCGGTCGTACGCAGGCCGGGCACCGACTCGAGCACCTCGCGCGGCGGTGTGTAGACCTTGTTGTGCCGGCCCAGATAGCACGGGTCGTGGTACGTCACGAGTTCGTCCACCGGCTGCACCGGGGTGAGCCGGCCCTCGGCGACGAGTCGCCCGAGCAGTTGTGTGTGGTGCACGACGTCGTACGCACCGCCGATCTGCGGGTACTCGTTGGCCAGCGTGTTGAAGCAGTGCGGGCAGGTCGCCACGATCTTGCGGTTCGGCCGGTCACCGAACGCAGCGTTGAGCGTCTCGACGTTGGCCGCCGCCAGCATCTGATAGACGAACTCGTTGCCCAGCCGCCGGGCCGGGTCGCCCGAGCAGGTCTCGCCGGAGCCGAGGATCGCGAACTCCACGCCGGCGGTGTGCAGCAGTTGCGCGACGGCGCGGGTGGTCTTCTTGGCCCGGTCGTCGTATGCGCCGGCGCAGCCGACCCAGAACAGGTAGTCGACGTCGTCGGGGATCTCGCCGTCGATCCGGCGTACCTCGAACGGCAGGCCTTTGGTCCACTCGTCGCGGGCCGACGGGTTGCCGCCCCACGGGTTGCCCTTGCCCTCGAGGTTGCGCAGCATCACGCCGGCCTCGCTGGGGAAGCTCGACTCGATCATCACTTGGTAGCGACGCATGTCGACGATGTGGTCGACGTGCTCGATGTCGACCGGGCACTGCTCCACACAGGCGCCGCAGGTGGTACAGGACCACAGCACGTCGGGATCGATGACGCCACCCTCGGCGAGGGTCCCGACCAGCGGGCGCTCGGCCTGTGCCGCGCCGGCCTCGGGCACCCGGCCGAACCCCGACTCGGGGACATGCCCGTGCTTCTCGTCGGACTGTCCGGCCTCATTGACGCCGGTGACGGCCTTGTCGCCGTCCGACGAGGCGTCCGGCGACCCCGCGAGAAGGTACGGCGCCTTGGCGAAGAGGTGGTCGCGCAGGTCCATGATCACGAGCTTGGGCGAGAGCGGCTTGTCGGTGTGCCAGGCCGGGCACTGGTCCTGGCAGCGGCCGCACTCGGTGCAGGTGGAGAAGTCGAGGATGCCCTTCCAGGTGAAGTCCTCGATCTTTCCGCGGCCGAACACGTCGTCCTCACCGGGATCCTCGAAGTCGATCGGCTTGCCGTTGGACTCCATCGGCAGCAGCGGGCCGAGACCGTCGGGCAGTCGCTTGGCCACCACGTTGACCGGGGCCAGGAAGATGTGCAGGTGCTTGGAGTACATCACCAGCACCAGGAAACCCAGGATCACGCCGATCTGGCCGAGGATGAACACCGTCTCGATGACGTTGTTGGCAGCTGTGGACAGTCCGCCGAACAGCACGCTCACCCCGTGCGACGCGAACGCCCACTTGCTCTTGCCGTACGGGAAGTTGCCGGTGTTGACCTGCGCACCGCGATAGACCAGCAGCGTCACGATGACCACGGCGATCAGCGCCAGGATCACCCAGGCCGCACCGGTGTGCGAGCCGTAGAACCGGCTGGCGCGTTGCCGGCGAGCCGGAGCCGACCGCAGTCGGATCACGGTGAACACCGCCAACGCGAGCAGCACCGCGACGGCGAAGAAGTCCTCGAGGAAACCGAGCCACCGGGCGTGCCCGATCAACGGGATCGCGAAGTCCTCGTCGAAGAGGGCACCGAAGGCTTCGAGGATCGTCGCGCCGAGGATGACGAACCCCCAGAACGTGAAGAAGTGCGCCAGCCCGGGCACCGACCGCTTGAGGAGCTTGCGCTGCCCGAAGACCTCCGCCAGCTCGGCCTTGAGCCGGCCACCGACATTGTCGAGCCGCCCGGGAGCCGGCTGGCCCAGCCGCACGAGGCGGTAGAGCCACCAGGCCCGCCGGCCGGCTAGGGCACCGGCGACGGCCGTCATCAGCAAGCCGACTACGAGCCGTACGGTCACCGAACCTCCGCTGTCTGTGGGGGGCTCAGCCTAGGACGGCCCGGATTCGACGATCGTTTGGCCTACTCCCCGAGGACCACGAGCGGGGGCTGGTCCGGGGCAGCTCGCTGGTTGACGAGAACGATCCGGTTTCCCTGGACGAAGGCATGCATGTTGTAAAGCCCGTCGCGCAGGCTCTCCGGAATCGTCACACCGTTCTTGCCCTTGCCGGTGGATGCGTCGTACCTGACCAACCGGGGCAGCTTGTTGTAGGCGCCTTGGTTGAGCGCCAGGACGCCCTGGTCGTCCACCTTGATGATCGACTCCCGAGTGTCGGTTGCGGCCGCCGACGTCCACGAGACCTTGCCGGTGTCGAGGTCGACCGCGACGATCTCGTTGTGCCGCGCGCCCGCGGCGCCCCGGCTGGCGGCAAACAGCTTGCCCCCGTTGACCACGACCCGCTTGAAGGTCTGCCCGTCCAGGCGACTGCCATCGGCATCGAAGTCCAGCTCGGACGTGCCGCCGACGACGGTCGACGTGATCTGTTGCTTCAGCGAGCCGGAACTGTCATCGAAGGTGAGCACCTGAGCGCGGCCGCCGATGGACTTGGAAACCACCACGACGGGCTTGACGCTGATCGGGTCCATGAACAGCGGGTCGCCCTCGGTCGCGGCAGTCGCGTGCGTCCAGTTGATCTTGCCGGTGACCGCGTTGATGAGTGAGACGCTGCCCTTGTTGCTCAGGCAGTCCAGCACGATGACGGCCAGGTCACCTTCGGCCAGCGAGTTGATCGGCTTGCAGTTGCTGGTGGTGCCGCCCTTGGGGACGACGCCCCACTTGCGGGCGCCGTCGCTGATGGAGTAACCGCGTACGGCATCGGCGTTCTGGGCAACCACCACGTCGCTGGCGATGCTGACCGAGGTGAAAGAGTCGCTGTAGTCACGGGCCGGGTCAGTGGACTGGTGCAGGCTGATGTCCCACTTCTTGTCGCCGGACTTGGCATCGACCGTCATCAACCGGTCGCACTTGGCGCCGCTGCTCAGGGTCTGGCCATAGATCACGGCGCCCAGCCCGTTGACCAGCGTCGGCGACATCTGGCACACCGACGAGCCACTCGGCACCGGACGGCTCCACTGCTGCTTGCCGGTCCCGAGGTCGTACGCCGTCAGCCCCAGGATGGTGGCGCGTACGACCGAGTCGTCCGACAGCCACAGGCCCGACAGCTTGTTGGCTCCCTTGATGTCGGAGCCGGGTGGGTCCGGGAGAGTCCACAGCACCTTGGTGGCGGCCTTGGCGACCGGTTGGCCGAAGCTGTTGGTCGGCGTCGGGTCGGGGTTGTTGCCGCCGCGCATGGCGATCACACCGACCACTGCGATCACCACGACGACGACGAGGGCCACGGCGCCGCCGATGATCCAGAGTGTGGCCTTGGATCCGCTGGAGCCACCGCCCGCGGGCGGTGGGTAGTAGGGCGGTCCGCCGGGCGGCCCGGGCGGGGCGCCGTACTGGCGCTGTCCGGCCGTCGCCGGGTCCTGCCACGCACCCGGCTGCGGTCCGGTCCACTGGGTGGTGGGCTGCTCGGACCACCCTCCGGGCTGCTGCTGGGTTGGCTGTTGCGGGTTCGGCGCCTGCTG
>JBAVXU010000368.1:0-2929 GCA_049698415.1 Mycobacteriales bacterium | reverse complement strand
GCTACGGCCAGTGCGGTGGCGATCGATCTGGACCGCGCCGCGCTGGACCTGCCGGAACAGCTTCGTGACGTCGGTGCGGCGCTGGGCAAGGACCCGTACGACTGGGTCCTTTCCGGTGGTGAGGACCACGCGCTCGTCGCGACGTTCCCGGCCGGCGTCCCCGATGGATGGCGCACGATCGGGCGGGTGCTCGCAGGTGATGAGGTGCGAATCAACGGTGAGCCGGTGATGGGCGGTGGCCACGACCACTTCGGCTAGGGATCGGCTAGGGCGCGGTCGGCGAGCGGCACTCCGGCGGAGTGCGCCCAAGCGTGTTGTGGCTAGGCTGGATCGCTATGGAGATAGAGATCCGACCGGCGCCGTACGACTCCGCAGCGGCGCTTGAGCTCATCGAAGCGGTTCAGGGGGAGTACGAACTCCGCTACGGAGGGCGCGACTCGACTCCGGTGTCTCCCCAGGAGTTCGCGCCACCGCTCGGGGCGTTCTTCGTCGCATTCCTCGACGGCCGGCCGGTCGGCTGCGGCGGGTTCCGGACCGTCGGTGACGCGGTGGGCGAGATCAAGCGCATGTACGTGCGACCCGACGCCCGCCAACGTGGTGTGGCCCGGGCACTGCTCAGCGGGTTAGAGAAGGCCGCCGTCGCTGCGGGCTGCCGCGAGATGATCCTCGAGACCGGGAGCAAGCAACCGGAAGCCCTGGCGTTGTATGCCTCCAGCGGCTACGCGCCGGTGCCGGCATTCGGGACCTACCAGTGTGCGCCGGGTGCCCGCCACCTCGGCAAGTCGCTGACGACCGGCATGGTTGCCGCACCCGTGTCATCGCGGGCCTCGGCATGAGCAGCCGGTGGTACACCATCGTCGTCGATTGCCATGATCCTGCGGCGGTGGCGGCCTTCTGGTCCGCAGCGCTGGACCTCCCGATCGTGTACTCCTCACCCGACGAGGTCGTCGTCGCCAAGGACGAACACACGTTCCCCGGCTTGATCTTCGTCCCCGTGCCCGACGCCAAGACGGTCAAGAACCGGCTGCACATCGACCTCAATCCCGACGATCAAGCGGCCGAGGTCGAGCGCCTGATCGGCTTGGGCGCGACGAGGGTGGACGTCGGTCAGGGCGACGTGAGCTGGGTCGTGCTGGCCGACCCCGAGGGCAACGAGTTCTGCGTACTCACCCCCCGCGAGACGCACTGACCCGAGGAGACCCGTGACCACCACCCCCGCCGTGCCCGATGCCGCTGTCCCGCTCTCAGGTGCCGGCCAGATGCCCCTGCTGGGCTTCGGCACGTGGCAGATCACCGGCGATCTGGCCACCGAAGCGACCGCATGGGCCCTGGAGGCCGGCTACCGGCATGTGGACACCGCGGCGGTCTACGGCAACGAGCGCGAGGTCGGCGCAGCACTGCGCGGCGGGCCGCCGCGCGATGACATCTTCATCACGACGAAGGTGCCGCCGGACCGCAAGGAGTCACCGCGTCAGACCCTCGAACACAGCCTCGAGATGCTGGGGACCGATCACGTCGACCTGTGGCTGATCCACTGGCCGCCCGACCGTGGAGTGGCCCTGGACACCTGGAAGGCGCTCGTGGAGGCGCAACAGCAGCGATTGGCCACGGCGATCGGCGTCAGCAACTACACGCTGGAGCAGATCGACGAGCTGGCGCAGGCCACCGGCGTCACTCCGGCGGTCAACCAGATCCCGTGGAGCCCGCTCCGGTTCGACTCGGCCCTGGTCGCCGGGCACCGGGAACGCGGCGTCGTGCTCGAGGGCTACAGCGCGCTACGCGGCGGGACGCTCAAGCACCCGGTCATCACCGAGATCGCCGAGCGCATCGGGCGTACGACCGCCCAGGTGATCATTCGCTGGCATCTTCAGCACGAGATCGTCGTGATCCCCAAGTCTCGTGAGCAGGAGCGCATCCGGTCCAATGCCGATGTCGCGGGGTTCGAGCTGGCGACGGCGGACATGGCGGCGCTGGACGCGCTGGGTGGTGAGGGGTCGGATCGCTAGCAGATGGCGCTCTAGCGGGTGACCTTGCCGGCCTTCAGGCAGGACGTGCACACGTTGAGGCGCTTGCGGGTGCCGTTGCCGACGATCGCCCGGACGGTCTGGATGTTGGGATTCCAGCGACGATTGGTCCGGCGGTGGGAGTGGGACACGGCCATGCCGAAGCCGGGACTCTTGCCACAGACATCGCACACGCTGGCCACGAAACACTCCTGGAAGACTGCAGACGGGGGACGGCCCGATGCTCGGGCAACCCGCACAGCGTAACCAGCGTCCCTGACCCGCAGCAAACGGTGGGTCTTCCGGTGCCTGGCATTACGCTCGCGGGATCGAGTCCGGGGGAGGTGGAGGCGGCCGGTGAGCGAGGTCTTCGATGCCGCTGCCGTTCGCCTGTGGTGCGCCGCGGCCGTGACCGCACTGAGCGCCGCCCAGCAGGAGATCGACGACCTCAACGTCTATCCGGTGCCCGATGGGGACACGGGCACCAATCTCGTGCACACGATGATGGCCGCGGCCGACGCGGTTGACGCCGAACCTGACATCGAGCGGGTCGGTGACCTGCTGCACACGATGGCGCGCGGCGCCCTGCTGGGTGCTCGCGGCAACTCCGGCGTCATCGTGAGCCAGTTGCTGCGCGGGGCCGCCGACTCCCTTGCCTCGACGCAGGCGGCGGGGGGAGTCGACCTGGCCACTGCTCTGACCCGGGCCAGCGAGGCCGCATACGCCTCCGTGGCCGAGCCGGTCGAGGGGACCGTGCTGTCGGTGGCCCGGGCTGCCGCTGCTGCGGCGGGCACGGCGGGTGATCAGCTCGCAGCGGTGATCACGGCAGCGACGTTCGCGGCGGAGCAGGCGCTGCGCCGCACGCCCGAGCAGTTGCCGGCACTGGCCCGGGCGGGCGTGGTCGATGCGGGCGGACGCGGCCTGGT
>JBAVXU010000367.1:0-1751 GCA_049698415.1 Mycobacteriales bacterium | reverse complement strand
GAGATGATGCTCCCGGCGTGGTCACCCGAGTCCGCGAGCCGAGGCGCGAGCGCGACCGCGACGAGGTCACCGGGCTGAAGGGCTCCACGCGGCTCGAGGCCAAGAAGCAGCGCCGGCGCGAGGGCCGCGAGGCGGGCAGGCGACGCACGATCATCACGGAGGCCGAGTTCCTGGCCCGCCGTGAGAGCGTCGAGCGCGTCATGGTGGTCCGCAACAAGGAGGACCGGACCCAGATCGCCGTGCTCGAGGACGACGTCCTGGTGGAGCACTACATCTCCCGCGAGACGAACGTCTCAATGGCCGGCAACATCTACCTCGGCCGGGTCCAGAACGTGCTGCCGTCGATGGAGGCTGCCTTCGTCGACATCGGCAAGGGTCGCAATGCCGTGCTGTATGCCGGTGAGGTCAACTGGGATGCCGCAGGCATGGAGGCCAACCAGCCGAAGCGCATCGAGAACGCGCTCTCCTCGGGTGAGAGCGTCCTCGTCCAGGTGACCAAGGACCCCATCGGCCACAAGGGAGCACGGCTGACCTCGCAGATCTCCCTCCCGGGCCGCTACCTGGTCTACGTGCCCAACAGCTCGATGACCGGGATCTCCCGCAAGCTGCCGGACACCGAGCGGACCCGGCTCAAGAAGATCCTCAAGGAGGTCGTCCCCGACTCGGCCGGCGTCATCGTGCGCACCGCCGCCGAGGGGGCGTCGGAGGCCGAGCTGCGCGCCGATGTCGAGCGGCTCACGGCGACGTGGGACGACATCAGCGCCAAGGCCGACCGGGCAGGCAAGGGCAAGGGCAAGGGCAGCGGTAGTGCTCCCCTGCTCCTGCACGGGGAGCCGGACCTCACCGTCCGGGTCATCCGTGACGTCTTCAACGAGGACTTCGCGTCGCTCGTCGTTGCCGGTCAGCAGGCCTGGGACGAGGTCTCGGAGTATGTCTCGTCTGTCGCCCCCGACCTCGCCGAGCGGATCACCCGCTGGACGTCCGAGGAGGACCTCTTCGCGCACTACCGCGTGGATGAGCAGATCTCCAAGGCGATGGACCGCAAGGTCTGGCTCCCCTCAGGTGGCTCCCTTGTCATCGACCGCACCGAGGCGATGACCGTCGTCGACGTCAACACCGGCAAGTTCATCGGTTCGGGCGGCAACCTCGAAGAGACCGTCACCAAGAACAACATCGAAGCAGCCGAAGAGCTCGTCCGGCAGCTTCGCCTACGCGACATCGGCGGCATCATCGTTGTCGACTTCATCGACATGGTCCTCGAGGCCAACCGCGACCTCGTCGTCAGGCGGCTGCTCGAGTGCCTGGGCCGCGACCGGACCAAGCACCAGGTCGCCGAGGTGACCTCGCTCGGGCTTGTCCAGATGACCCGGAAGCGCGTCGGATCGGGGCTGATCGAGGTCTTCGGCGAGACGTGCGAGCACTGCAACGGGCGCGGCATCATCGTGCACGCCGACCCCGTGCACCGTGGGAACGGCGAGCAGGGTGGCGGCTCGGGTGGCTCGCCGGCCCAGAGCGGTGGCTCGGGAGGTGCGGGATCCGCGACCTCTGGTCGGGGGGGAACCCGAGGACGCCGCGGCAAGGTCGCGCCGGCTGAGCAGCCGGCGGCCTCTGTGCGGCATTCCGGTCCGACACCCGCCCAGATCGCCGCGGCCGCGCACGCGGCCGCGCTCAAGAGCGGCGAGCCGCCCACGGTCGCGGCCCGGGTCGGCGACGAGGCTCAGGAACAGGCGGAGGTCGACGCGCGGCAGGAC
>JBAVXU010000366.1:0-2278 GCA_049698415.1 Mycobacteriales bacterium | reverse complement strand
GGTCGTACTCCCGCGTCCCGATCGCCACCCGCACCGCAGCACGCGCCGGGCCCACCGCGTTGTCGACGGCCGGCCGCAACGAGTCCTCGAGCAACTGCAGGGTCCGGTCGCTGCGCGGGCCGGTGATGAGCTCGTTGCCGATGTTCTGCAGGGTGATGACCTTGTCGGCGACCATCTGCGAGTACATCTCGGTGACCTCGCCCTGCCGCTTGATCAAGAGCCCCTGGTGCCACGGCACCCACTTGTTGTAGCGGATCGGCTCGAAGATCATCTCGATGCCGATGTAGTTGACCACCCAGCCGATGATGATGCCGCCGAGCGGCAGCACCCACCATTCCGGCAGCACCTGCAGCACGCCGAACAGCACGAACCCCATCGGGAACCCGAAGTAGAAGCCGAAGTTCTGCATGAACCGCAGCTCCTTCTTGCCCATGATCAGGAACAGCTCGTTGAGCAGCTCCGGATGGGCGGAGAAGTAGCGGATCACCATCAATTTCGCGTCGATGAGTTGGTCGACGTTCGCGCCGATCTCGTCGGTGATGCTGCGGACGATACCGGGAAGTTGTTGGCGGACCCGGGCGTGCACCGCGTCCTTGATCACCGGCGGGAGGTCGTGCCAGAGCTGCGGATTCTCCTGCGTCATGATCTGCTCGACGACGCCGCGGATCTCGGCCTGCGCGACGGTCGCGAGATGCTCCGCGATCATGTCCGGCTCGAGTTCGCGGTAGAAGTCGCTGATGCTGCCGAGCTTTCCCAGCCCCTTGTCGACGGCGATGCTGGCCATCTTGTCCGCGCGGGAGGGGACGATGCCCTGCCAGCCGACCTTTCCCTGGTAGCTGATCAGCGGCAGGATCCGCACCCGCCGGGGCAGCAGCGGGAACACGATCTTCAGCCCGGGAACCTGCACTCCGTAGAAGCGGATCGGCCGGAACAGCATGAGGACGCCGGTCCAATTGGTGATGTAACCGATGATCCCGGTGAACAGGGGGATGGAGATGAGGTCGACGAGGGCCTTCGAATCCACTGCGCACCCCCGCTGCTCGATGCCGGCTCGGCCCCTCATCCTCTAGACCGGGCCGGTCACCGTCCAGCCGGAGCGAACGACTCGGGATATCGGCCGGCCGGCGGCGGGGCGCCGTATCCCCCCGTGCACGACGGCGCCCCGCCTGTCCAGTCGGCGGATCGACGACCCCCGATCGCCGTACGAGCCCCGAGCCTAGGGGCCTGGCCGACGCGAACTACGCAGCGAAACACCCAACGCGCACGGCCCTCGCGCAGCACACTTGTCCGCGCAACGGCAGGGGATTCTAATTGTCCGGTGCGTTCGCTATTGCCCGGCGCAGGTCGATGTACGACTCGACGAGCGTGCGCCGCACCTGCGCGAGCAGTGGGTCGGTGAGCGAGCACGCCGCGGCGACCCACGCGTCGGAATGACGCATCGCGAGCACGCGGAGCCGGGCCGCCTCGACGACATCGGCCGTCGGCACTCCGTACACGTACCCGTAGAGCCGGGCCACCGCATCGGTGAGGTCGTCCTCCGTGACGCCGTACTCGCGCTGGTGGATGCGGTGTACGCGCCACCACTCGACCTCGCGCCGGGATGCTTCGCCGGGGTCGATCGGCAACCGGCCGTGGCGCGACACGAGCGCGTAGAAGCGCTGCATGAACACCCGCGCAGCGTCCGGATCGTTGTCCGGGTACGGCGCCCAAACCTGATTGGCACGCAGGACCAACCACGCGCCGTACACCGTGTGTAACGGACCCGTGCCGAACCCGGTTCGCACCAGGCCCAGTGACGAGCGCAGGAACGGTCGCCACTCACGCCGGTAGTACGCCGCCCAGGCGTCGGACTCCAGATCGCCCAGACGCACCGGATCGAACGTGCGTGGGCCACGACGCTGCCCCATAGCTGAATTGTTGCGGATGCGCGGCAGTGCCGGCAGGGCGTCTTGACGGCCGACCGAGACCGCCACCAGGGTGGGGGAAAGATCCCATTTCGGAGGGCGCCGTGCTGCACCGCCGAACCCGTGGCCTCGCCGTGGCCCTGAGCGCTGCGACGCTCGTCGCGGTGCCCGTCGCGCCGCCGGCGTCCGCCGTCCGCTTCACGCCGGGCTCGGCGGGGGTGGGCGACCCGTACTTCCCGAAGCTCGGCAACGGCGGATTCGATATCGCGCATTACGACCTCAACCTCTCCTACAACCCGGACCGCCACTACCTGTCCGGAATCGCGACGATCACCGCGCAGGCGACGCAGAACCTGTCCCGGTTCGACCTCGAC
>JBAVXU010000365.1:0-2468 GCA_049698415.1 Mycobacteriales bacterium | reverse complement strand
GCTGCGGGTCGCCGATGTCGAGCTCGATCCCGGCCGACGGACCGTGACCCGCGACGGCCACCCGATCGAGCTGACCCGCAAGGAGTTCGGGGTGCTCGAGGTCCTGCTCGCCGCCGGCGGGGGCGTGGTCTCGGCTGAAGAGCTGCTCGAGCGGGTGTGGGACGAGTTCGCCGATCCGTTCACGACGACAGTGCGGGTGACGATGATGACGCTGCGCAAGAAGCTCGCCGACCCACCGCTGATCGAGACGGTGGTCGGCTCGGGATACCGCGTGGTGGCACAGTGAGCTTCCTCCGGCCCACCCTGCGACTGCGGCTCACACTGATCTACGGCGGACTGCTCGTCGGGGTCGGCGTGGTGATGCTGCTGACGTCGTACCTCCTGCTGAGGCAAGCCCTCGACAACGGGCCGCAGTTCCGTCCCGGGGTCCTCGTCCAGGTGGAGTACGTCAACGGCGAGATCCGCTTCGTCGACGCCCGAGCCGCACAGATGCAGATGCAGGCCGATGCGCAATCCACCCTGCTCCGGCGCGGCCTGCTCGCGCTGGGCCTGGTCGGCGTCGGCGGCACGGCGGGCGGTTACTTCCTTGCCGGCCGCGCCCTGCGGCCGTTGCAGGCGGTCACGACGACGGCTCGCCGACTGTCGACCGAAACCCTCGACGAGCGGATCGCCCTCACCGGTCCCGACGACGAGCTCAAGGAACTGGCCGACACCTTCGACGGCATGATCGCGCGGTTGGAGGCGGCGTTCGACAGTCAACGGCGTTTCGTGGCCAATGCCAGTCACGAGCTGCGTACGCCGCTGTCCGTGATGCGTACCGAGGTCGACGTGACGCTGCGTGACCCGAACGCCTCGCCCGATGAGCTGCGCCGGATGGGTGTGGTCGTCCGTGGCGCTACCGAGCGGGCCGACCGGCTGGTCAACGCGCTGCTGATGATGGCGCAGACCGACGTTCCGGGCCGCAAGGGGCTGGCCCAGCAGGAGCCGGTCTCCCTGCCGGATGTGGTCAGCCGTGCCTTGGATTCGGTACGTGCCGAGATCGAGGCTGCCGGACTGCGCCAGGAGATCCGGCTCGAGCCGGCAGTCGTGCTGGGGGATCCCGGTTTGCTCGAACGGTTGGCCGGCAACCTGGTCGAGAACGCCTTGCGGCACAACGAGCCCGGTGGCTGGATGGGTGTGCGCACCCAGACGGTCGGTGACCGGGCCAGGCTGACGGTGGCCAACACCGGGGCGATGCTCGACGAGGCCGAAGTCCCCGGGCTCTTCGAACCGTTCCGCCGTGGTGGCGCCGCGCGCACCGCCACCCGAGGCGCCGGGCTCGGGCTGTCCATCGTGCGCTCCGTCGTACTTGCCCACGGCGGCACCGTGCAGGCCCACCCGCTTCCGGCCGGCGGCCTCGAGGTGGTCGCGGATCTGCCTGCGCGATAGGCTGGCGCAGCAAACGCAGGGGAGCTCGGACATCCCGATCAGCCGGTGGAACGGCGAGGGAGCACCGGGCTGAGAGGGCGACTGCAGTCGTGTCGCCGACCCTCACACCTGAACTGGGTAATGCCAGCGGAGGGACGCGATACGCGTGATTGTCGAAATCCAGGTTCTCCCGTCACCGGCCGGCACGGCCGACAATGCGCACGCCCATGTCGAGGCGGCCATCGCGGTCATCCAGCAATCGGGGCTGACCAACGAGGTCGGGCCGCTCGGCACATCGGTCGAGGGCGCTCCCGATGACATCTGGCCGCTGCTGCGAGCCGTCCACCAAGCGACGCTGGCCGCGGGCGCCGAGAACACCATCTCGGTGATCAAGGTCGCCGAGGGCGTGCAGCGGTCCATGGACGACCTGACCCGGAAGTTCCGGCCGTGACGACCTGGGCGCCGGCACTGCGCGTCCGGGCCCGTCGAGCCCGCTCGGGTCGCTCGGGTCGCAGCCCGCGCGCGTCGATGCTGGTCGCACCGGCCGGGCTGGCGATCGCCTTGCTGGTGACCTGGCAGTTGTGGGTCAGCGTCGGCGGCGTTGCGCCGTACCTCCTGCCTGCACCGTCTCGCATCGCGGCCGCCTTCCTGGACAGTCGGTCGCTGCTGTGGGGGCACCTGCTCACGACCACCGAGGAGGCGGTGCTAGGGATAGCTGTCGGTGCCGTCCTCGGCGCCCTGCTCGCAGTCGCCATCGCCAGCGTCGGCCTGCTGCGGCGCTCGCTCTACCCGCTGCTCGTCGTGAGCCAGGTCATCCCGATCGTGGTGCTCGCTCCGCTGTTGGTGCTGTGGTTCGGGTTCGGGCTCACGCCCAAGGTCGTCGTCGTCGCGCTCATCGTCTTCTTCCCGGTGGTGGTCTCGACGGTGGCCGGTCTGCGCGGTGTCGACCGGGAGATGGTCGACCTCGTACGCAGCATGGGGGCGAGCACGGGACAGGTGCTGCGTACGGTGCTCATCCCGGCGGCCGTGCCCGCGTTCTTCGCCGGTCTGCGGATCAGCGC
>JBAVXU010000364.1:0-25419 GCA_049698415.1 Mycobacteriales bacterium | reverse complement strand
CCTCGGTCGCGGCCGGCGTGAGGGACGGGGTACGGATCAGCGCGTCGAGCGAATCCAGCAGTGTGAAGTACCTCGTGCCGTTGAGCTCCTGGAGCAGGCTCCGGCGTGCCGCCTGATATTCAGCCGTGAGCTCGGCGTCGACTCGCGCCCGCACCGGACCCAGGGTCAGCTCCGGCGACAGTTCGGCCAGGATGCGGATCAGGTGTGCGTGCATCACCTCGACGTCGCGTGCCCCGCCCAACAGGCCGCCGATCCACTTCAGCTCAGCCCGGAGCGGTTCGGTCACCGACTGGTCGAACAGCGGGCGATAGGTTGCCAGCAGGCTGCGGATCCGGCGCGTGGCAACCCGCATCTTGTGCACCGAGTCGTCGCGGTCCTCGCGTACCGCGGCGTCGGCGGTGAGCAGCGCATCCACATGTTCGCGGAGGTAGGCCAGCACGGCGAAGCCGGCCGTCGAACGCTTCGGCCAGCTCGGCGGAGCGTCACCGACGGACGGCGGCAGCCGGTCACCGAGAGCACGCGCCAGCTTCGACGGGCCGGCATCGGAGCGGGCGCCGGCCGCGGTCAGCAGCGCACCGATCGCCGCGAGCAGGTCGCGCTCGCCCGACATCAACTCCACCTCGACCTCTCGCCAGGCACTGACCGTCAGCTCGTCGCCCATGATCTCGGCGGTCACCCGATCATCGGCAAGTTCAGCGAGCAGCCGGTCGTCCTCGGCGTATATCCCACGCACCGTGCGCTGGGTCTTGAGCCGCGCCACCGGCTGCGTCGACGCATCGCGAACGTAGGCCCGCACTGGCCGCAGCAGTGCTGCCGGCACCGCGGGAACCGACCTACGGGAGCTGCCTAACGGGCGGTGCAGCTCCTGACGA
Source organism: Mycobacteriales bacterium (assembly GCA_049698415.1). GTDB lineage: Bacteria > Actinomycetota > Actinomycetes > Mycobacteriales > QHCA01 > QHCA01. Next base: position 24,547 of record JBAVXU010000364.1, on the reverse strand, counting down.
GACCCGTCGGGCAGCGGCAGCTTCAGGTGCCAGCCGGCATCCTCCCCACCCGTACGCCGCCGCAAGGTGATCCCGCGGGCCGCGAGCCGCAGGTCGGCCGTGTCGTAATAGGTCGCCTCGAGGGTGACTTCGTGGGGTTGGCCGACGCGGGCGACCGACGGCAGGCCGAGCAGCGCCGGCAGTCGCAGCGAGTCGTCCGCGGAGTACTTGTCCTCCACCTCCACGAATGTGGTCGTGCCCATTGGCGGAGCGTAGTTGCCGGTATCGCTGACCCCAACTTCGCGGTGGCCTCAACCGGTCAGGTGTTCGGGCCGGATGGGCACCCGGGTCAGCGGGCGGCCGGTCGCGGCGCGGACGGCGGCGACGACGGCCGGGGTCGAGGAGATGGTCGGCGGTTCGCCCACCCCCTTGGCACCGTAGGGACCCTCGGGGTCACCGAGTTCGAGCACGTCCATCTGCACCGGGGGCATGTCGAGCACGGTGGGGATGAGGTAGTCGGTGAACGACGGGTTGCGGATCTTGGACCCGGCGACCTGGATCTCCTCCATCACCGCAAGCCCGATCCCCTGCGCGGTGCCGCCCTCGATCTGGCCCTCGACGGCCTGCGGGTTCAGCGCGCGCCCCACGTCCTGCGCGGTGGCGATGTCCACCAGCTTGATCAGGCCGAGTTCGGTGTCGACATCGGCGACGGCGCGATGGGCCGAGAACGCGAAGGCGACGTGAGCGTCGCCCTGGCCGGTGTCCGGGTCGAGGACTGCTGTGGTGCGGTGGTGGTGTTCGTAGGTCTCCTCGATCGCCTCGTCGCCGAGCAGGTCGACCAGCGACACGACAATGCCCGCCGACGCGGATTCCACCATTCCCTCGGCCAGCCCCAGGTCGCCGAAGCGGCGGCCGAGACGCTGCTCGGCCAGTTGCAGCACGCGGGCGCGAACTGCCGCGCACGCGTGCTGGACGGCACCGCCGGTCATCCACGTCTGCCGCGACGCCGAGGTCGAGCCGGCCGATCCGACGGTCGTGTCTGCGGGGACCACCACCACGTCGGGCACGCCGAGTTCGGTACGCGCGATCTGCGCCTGCAGGGTGACCAGTCCCTGACCGACCTCGGCCGCCGCGGTGTGTACCTCGGCCATCGGGATTCCGCCCACGACGTGGAGCCGGACGCGAGCCGTGGAGTAGTCGTCGAAGCCCTCGGAGTAGCCGATGTTCTTGAACCCGACCCCGTAGCCGACTCCCCTGCGCACCCCCTCGCCGTGCGTGGTGTTGCCGACTCCGCCGGGCAGGGACAGCAGGTCGGGATGATCGGTGTCGAGGCTGATCGGCATCGGCATGGCGCGCACCCGCTCGAGCAACTCGGCCACCGGAACCGGCCCCTCGACGACCTGGCCGGTCGGCAGTCGCGACCCGGTCGTCATCGCGTTGCGAATGCGCAGGTCGACCGGATCCATCCCGAGTTCGGCCGCCAGCAGGTCCATCTGCGACTCGTACGCGAAGCAACTCTGCACGGCGCCGAATCCGCGCATCGCACCACAGGGCGGGTTGTCGGTGTAGGCGACGTAGGCGTCGATGGTCGCGCTGGGGCAGTCGTACGGCCCGACGGCGAAACACGCGGCATTGGAGGCGACCGCCGTCGACGACGAGGCGTAGGCGCCGCCGTCGAGGACGATCCGGGCCTTGACGTAGACGAGCCGGCCGTCGCGGGTCGCGCCGTGTTCGTAGTGCATCCGCGCCGGGTGCCGGTGCACGTGACCATAGAAGGACTCCTCGCGGGAGTACATGATCTTGACCGGGCGGTCGGTGCGCAGCGCGAGCAGGCAGGCATGGATCTGCATGGACAGGTCCTCGCGGGCGCCGAACGCTCCGCCGATCCCGGCCAGGGTGAGGCGGACCTTGTCCTCCGGCAGTCCGAGGCTGGCGGCCAACTGGCCGCGGTCGACGTGCAGCCACTGGGTGGCGATGTACAGATCGACACCGCCGTCGTCGGCGGGAACCGCCAGCCCGGACTCCGGTCCGAGGAAGGCCTGGTCCTGCATGCCGACCTCGTAGTCGCCGCTGACCACGACGTCGGCCGAGGTTTCCTGGTCACCGTGGCGGATCTTGACGTGACGCAGCAGGTTGCCGCCCGGGTGCAGGGCCGCCGCACCCGGCACCAGCGCGGCTTCGGCGTCGCTGACCGGCTCCAAGACGTCGTAGTCGACCCGGATCAGCGCGGCGGCCCGGTGGGCCGTCTCGGGGTGGTCCGCAGCGACGATGGCGACGGCCTCGCCTTCGTACCGCACCTCGTCGACCGCCAGGACCGGCTGGTCGGGAATCTCCAGGCCGAACGTCTTGCGACCGGGCACATCCTCATGCGTGAGTACGGCCGACACACCGGCCAGCGCCAGCGCCGGGCCGATGTCGACCGAGCGGATCCTGGCCCGCGGGTGCGGGCTGCGCAGGGTCGCTCCCCACAGCATCCGCTCGGCCCACATGTCGGAGGAGTACGCGAACTCACCCTTGACCTTGGCAACGCCGTCGGGCCGCTGGGGACTCTCGCCGATACCGGCCGGGCGCCTGCCGGTGTCCGGCCGGGCCGTCGGGGGCCGCGCTGTGCGGGTCACGGCGTGATCCCGGCACGTTCGGCCAGCGTACGGCTGGCTGCAGCGGCCTCCGCCGCCACCTGCCCCACCTCGGCCGTGGCGAGAACGCCTTCGTCGACCACGACCCGACCGTTGACCATGAGGATGGCCACCGGCGCCGGCGGCCCGAGGACCAGCGCGGTGACCGGGTCGGTGATGCCACTGTGGCCCAGCCCGTCGAGTCGCCAGAGGGCGACGTCGGCGAGCTTGCCGGTCTCCAGCGAGCCGATGTGCCCCGAACGTCCGAGGCAGCGGGCGCCGTCGATCGTCGCCATCCGCAAGGTCGTACGCGCGGTGAGGGCGCCCGGGCCGCCACGTAGCCGCGCTGCGTAGAGGGCCTGGCGCAACTCCGGGCCGAGTTGTCCCGTCTCCTGCGACGCAGCGCCGTCGACACCGAGTCCGACCGGCGAGCCGGCGGCGATGAGGTCAGCCGCCGGCGCGATTCCCGCGCCCAGCCGGCCGTTGGAACTCGGGCAGTGTGCCACCCCGGTGCCGCTCGCACCGAGCCGCGCCACCGCGTCGTCGGAAAGGTGCACGCAGTGCGCGAGCCAGACGTCGTCGCCCAGCCAGCCGATCTCGTCGAGGTAGTCCACCGGGGTGCGGCCGAACTGTTCGAGGCAGTGCTCCTCCTCGTCGAGGGTCTCGGCGAGGTGGGTGTGCAGCCGCACACCACGGCGACGGGCCAAGTCCGCGGACTCGGTCATCAGCCTGCGGCTGACCGAGAACGGCGAGCACGGGGCGACGCCGACCTGCACCATCGCATCCGGTGAGGGGTCGTGGAACCGGTCGATCGCCGAGTCGGTCGCCTCGAGGATCGCGTCGATCTCCTCGACCACGACGTCCGGCGGCAGGCCACCGTGGGAATGGCCGCGATCCATCGAACCGCGGGTCGGGTGGAAGCGGAGCCCGATCGAGGTCGCCGCCTCGACCTCGGCGGCGAGCAGATCTCCGCCCAGCCGCGGGAACACGTAGTGGTGGTCCATCGTCGTCGTGCACCCGGACAGGGCGAGCTGGGCGAGCGCGCCGCGAGCGGCGGCGTACTCCAACTCGGCGTCGATCTCGGACCAGACCGGATAGAGCCCGACCAGCCAGTCGAAGAGCGTCGCGTCGGCGAACATGCCGCGGGTGAGCCATTGGTAGAGGTGATGGTGGGTGTTGACCAGGCCAGGTGTGGCGAGGCACCCCAAGCCGGAGATGGTTCTCGTGTCGACCCCGTCGTCGTACACCGGGGCCGCGCCGGCACCCACCGCCACGATGCGGTTGCCCTCGACGACGACGAAGCCGCTGGCATGCTCGGTGCCGTCGGCATCGCAGGTCGCCACCGCGGCACCTTCGATCACGAATCGGGTGGTCACGCCTCTCGCCCCCGGGCGGCCGCCAGCCGAACGGCGTCGAGGATCTTGACGTAGCCGGTGCAGCGGCACAGGTTGCCGGCCAGTGCCTCACGCACCTCGGGCTCGGTGGGATCGCCGTTGCGGGCGAGCAACTCGTGGGTGGCAACGATCAGGCCGGGCGTACAAAATCCACATTGGACGGCCCCGGCCTCGATGTAGGCCTGCTGCACCGGATGCAGCTCCCCACCGGTCGCGAGACCCTCGACCGTCACCACCTCGCGGCCCTCTGCCTGCGCTGCGAGAACCAGGCAGGCGCAGACCAACTCGCCGTCGAGGTAGACCGAACACGACCCGCACTCCCCCTGCTCGCAGGCGTTCTTCGACCCGGGCAGGCCCAGCCGCTCGCGCAGCACGTGCAGCAGGCTCTCGCCCTCCCAGATGCCATCGGCCTGGCGGGACTGCCCGTTGACCGTGCAGTTCAGGCGCATCGGTGCTCCTCCCAGGCCCAGGTCAAGGTACGCCGGGCGAGGACTCCGAGCGCCCGGCGTCGATAGGCGGCGGTGCCTCGTACGTCGTCGATGGGCTGGGCCGCCTCGCCGGCCAGGCGGCCGAACTCCGCGAGGAGGTCGGGGTCGGCCGGGCCGAGCCCGTCCCAGTCGAGGCCGCCCTCGGCCAACCGCGCGGCACCGTCGGCGACCAACGGCGTGGGACCGGCCGAGCCGATCCCGGTGCCGACCGTCCGCAGGTGCGGATCGAGCGCCAGCGAGAACGCGCAGACCGAGATGACCATGGCGTTGCGAGTGCCGACCTTGGCGAACTGCTGTGGCCCCGGGGCGGCGGGCAGGATGACGGCGGCGATGAGTTCATCGGGGGCCAGCGCGTTGCGCTTGGTCCCGGTGAAGAACTCCCGGATCGGGATCTGGCGCACGCCGCGTTGGGCGGATTCGACCTCGATCGCGGCGCCGGCCGCCAGCAGCGGCGGATGGGCGTCCCCCGCCGGGGATGCGGTGCCGAGATTGCCGCCGAGGGTGGCGCGGTTGCGGATCTGCGGGGAGCCGATCGTGCGCGACGCCATGGCCAGCCCCGGTAGCCGGTCGCCCAGCTCCGAGATCAGTCGGGTGTACGGAACCGCTGCGCCGATGCGGAGCCGGCCACCCTGCGTGCCCCACTCGGTCAGCTCGCCGACCCGGCCGAGGTCGAGCAGGACGTCAGGTCGCCGGCGGTCGAAGTTCAGCTCGACCATGAGATCGGTGCCGCCGGCGATCGCCACGGCCTCGGGATGCTCCGCCTTCGCGGCGAGGGCGTCGGGCCACGTCGTCGGGGCGAGGAAGTCCACGAGAGCCATCCTGCCCGAGATCAGCTGCCGCGATACGTGGTGTACCCGAACGGCCCGAGCAGCAGGGGGACGTGGTGGTGCGCCACGGCGTCGCTGACCGTGAACTCGATCGTCACCCGGGGATAGAACGTCACCTGGCCTTGCCCGGCCGCCCAGTTACCGGTGTCGAACACGATCCGGTGCGGCCCGCTGGCGCCCTGCCGGGAGAGCAGGTCGGCGACCCTGCCCTCGTGGTTGGTGACCCCCTCGGCGACGGTCTGCCAGTGGCCGTCGGCGGCCGCGCTCTCGAGGACGACGTGCAGCCCGACCGCGGGCCGGCCGCTGAGCATGTCCAGAACGTGGGTGCTGATGCTCATCCGACGACCAGCTTTCCGAGACGCAACGCGGTGATCTTGCCGTGTTCGCCGAGCGCTGTCGCCCACTCGGTCGCTGGGTCGTTGTCGAGCCGCTCGCGCAGGGCGGCCAGCATGCGCTCGGCGTCGAGGCCGCTCGCGCAGATGAGGAAGACGAAGCCGAACCTTCGCTCGTACTCCGCGTTGGCCTCTGCGAGCGCGGCCAGCACCGTCTCGGGTGCGCTGCCCGCGCCCGCCTGTTCGCGCTGGGACTGTGTGCTCAGCCCGCCGCGCGCGCCGATGCGCGGGTGGGCATCGAAGGCCGCCAGCCAGTCGTCGCGAGTGAGCGCCGCGGCGGACCGCTCGGCAGCCTCCAGCACGGTGGCAGCGCTGGGGTACGGTCGGCCGTGCGTCATCGCGGCGGCCCACGCCGGTGCGCCGTGACAGCTGCGGAACACCCGCTCCGCGTGGTCGGCGGGCAGGGAGTTGAGCCAGGACAGTCCGAGCGCCTCCCGGCCGACCGGATCGACGTCGCCGAACAACCGCAGCCGGGCCAGCCCGCCATCGGGATAGATGTCCACGCGGGCGTGCGTCACAGGCCCGCTGGGCAGCGCGACGAAGCGGTGCACCGTGTCGGGCTGCAGGGATGTCCTCGGCAGGATCTCGTGCCAGCCACCCTGATCGGCAACTGTGCCGCCGGCGGCGTCAATAGCCGTGACGCGGCACTCGCCCGGCGCGTTGCCCTTGAAGTGCGTGGTATCCACCACGACCTGCCGCACCTGCCCACGGGCGGCCAGTCGTACCGACACCCAGTCGTTGCCGCTGTCGCGACGGCGCTGGGTCTCCCAGCCATCGGCCATCGTCGGCGGCGTGTCCGGCAGCAGCAGGTTGGCCGGCGCGGAGTAGAACCGGTCGGAACAGTCCAGGATCTGCCCGCCGTTATCGATCGCGGCGAGGTCGAACGGTCGGCCGTCGAGCAGGCGAGGGTCGGGCAGGACGTGGCCGTAGACCCGCAGCCGGGCCACCCCGCCGTCGGGATAGATCGTCAGCCGGACGTGGGTCCACCGGCGCTCGTCGTTGACCGCGAGGTGGTGCTCCGTACCCGCCTGAAGTTCGCTCCGCGGAACGATCTCGTGCCACTCCGCCCCGGCCAGTTCGGCCGGCGCGGGATAGCCGTCGACGGCGCAGGCCTCGACCGAGCAGGCCTGCGGGAAGTTGCCGAGGAAGTGGGCGGTGTCGACCAGGATCCCTCGGACGACTCCGGCGGCACCCAACCGAACGATCGCCCAGTCGTGTCCCGGCTCGCGACGGCGGCGGGTCTCCCAGCCGTCCATCAGCTTGCCGCGCGCGGTGAATGAGTGCGGGTCGAAGATCGGCGCCGACCGCCGCAGGAGGTTCTCCTTGTCGGCGAAGAACTCGTCGTTGGCGGCAACGACGCCCGCACCCAGCCGACGATCGGCGAGATCGACCAGGCCGGTGAAATCCGTCACGGCGCCTGTTTGGGAATCGCATCACGGGCGGCGAGCCAGGCACGCCAGCCGCCGTACTCGGTGATGTCACGCAGGTCGCCGCGCTCGTGCACGGCTGCCCGGAGCACCATGCCCAGAGCGGTCGCGCCGTCCTCGAGCTCGACCAGACCGAGCTCCAGCTCGTCCGGCTCGTTGGGCAGCAGCAGATCGTGCAGGATGAACAAGGGCACGTCGTAGAGCTCGCCGGCGATCGACGCGCCATCCTCCTTGACCGGCCACAGCCCCGGGAAGTCGGCGGAGACTTCGTAGAACCGGTAGTTGGGCTTGGTGATCGTCTCGCGGATGAACGGCGAGTCGGCCAGGTGCTCGTGCACCGGCCCACCCTTCATCGCACCACCGTTGAGAAACATGAAAGTCATGGGTGACACCCTATTCGTGCCAGGCGGGCCCGGCGTCGGGCGCGTCGTCTCGGGTCACCGTGCCCTCGATCAGCCCGTACGGACGGTCGGTCGCGACATAGACCTGGTCGGGGTTGTCCAGTCCGAACGGGGCGAGGTCGACCAGAATGTGATGCTTGTTGGGCATCGAGAGCCGGATCTCGGCCACGCCCGGCTGTTCCTCGAGCACGGCAGCGCCCATCGCGTACAACGTCTGCTGCAGCGACAGGCTGTGCTGGGTGGCGAAGGTCTCGACCAGTCCCCGGCGCACGTCGGCAAAGCTGGGCTCCCAGTCGGCCGGCGCTGCGCCGTGCCGCCACCTCGCGGTGACCGCCGAGGCGAGGATGCGGTCGTCGGTCTCGGCGAGCGTCGTGAAGCGGTCGCGCACGAACCCGGCGAACTCTGACGCAGTGGACTTGAGCAGGACCAGGCCGGTGAGGCCGGAGACGAACCACACCGCGCTGCCCTCTGCGGTGACCGTGGTGGTGCGGCTCTCGCCGCCCGCGGCCGCGAACGAATGCGGGTGCGGCTCGCCGTCCACCGAGATCCGCTGCCAGGAATGCTGCTCGATCGCGACGCTGGCGCGGTGGATGTGCGGGTAGCTCTCGACGAAGTGACGGGCGAGCAGTTCGCCGAACTCCTCGATCTGACCGACGCCGTGTTCGCGGGCGAAGGCGTACACGATGTTCTTCTGGCTGTCCGTGGCGACCACGCCGCTGTTGTCGCCGCGCAGATGGACATCGGCAAAGTCGCCGGCGAGAGCGACGCTGACGGTGAGGTCGGTGACGTCGTGCCGGTCGGCTCCCCGTGCCACGTGGACCAGACGCACCTCGGCCTTGCCGTACTGGTTGTCTCCGAGCACGACCGCCATCTCGCTCCTCTCAGCCTCCCCCATGCCTGCTGAGCAACCTACCGGCGGGCTCGTCGCCAATCTGCTCGCCGCGCAACCAGGTGCTTCGTACGATCCCGTGCAACTCTTGCCCGGCGTACGGCGTCACCGGGTGCCGGTGCCGGAGCCGGGCCGGGTCGACGACGAACACCTCGTCGGGGGCGAAGACCGCGAAGTCTGCGGAACGGCCGACCGCGATGCCACCCTTGTCGCTCAGACCGGCCAGGCGGGCCGGGTGCGCCGACATCCACGCCACGACCTCCTGCAGGGAGCGACCTCGCCGCCTCGCTTCGGTCCACACGACCGGCAGGGCGAGTTGCAGCGATGAGATGCCGCCCCACGCTGTGCCGAAGTCGCCGGTCTCCCGTGACTTCAACTCGGCAGGGCAGGGCGAGTGATCGGACACGACCAGATCGATCGTCGCGTCGGCCAGGCCGCCCCAGAGCCGATCGGAGTTCGCGGCGTCACGGATCGGCGGGCAGCACTTGAACTGGGTGCCACCGACGGGCACCTGCTCCGCCGATAGCGCCAGATAGTGCGGGCAGGTCTCGGCGGTGATCCGGGTGCCCGCCCGCTTCGCCGCCGCGATCAGCGGAAGTGCGTCGGCCGACGACAGATGCAGCACATGGGCTCGCGCACCGGTCGCCCGGCTGGCCGAGATCACGTCTGAGATGGCACCGTCCTCAGCGGTGGCAGGGCGGGACGCCAGGAAGTCGTCGTACCCCGCACCAGCGCATCGGGGTGCCGCGTCGATGCCCGCCTGGTCCTCGGCGTGCACGATCACCAACCCGTCGAACGCCTGCACCCGCTCCATCGCCGCATGGAGTTCGCCGGCGTTCACAGCGGGAAATTCCGGCACACCCGAGTCGCACAGGAAGCACTTGAAGCCGAAGACTCCCGCCTCGTGCAGCGGCCGCAGATCGTCGAGATTGCCCGGGACGATCCCACCCCAGAAGCCGACGTCGACAAAACACTGGCCGCGGGCTGCGTGCTGCTTGGCGACCAACGCCTCGACCGTCGTGGTCGGCGGGATGCTGTTGAGGGGCATGTCGACGATCGTGGTCACTCCGCCCGCGGCTGCCGCCCGGGTCGCCGTGGCAAAGCCTTCCCACTCCGTACGTCCCGGCTCGTTGACATGCACGTGGGTGTCGACGAGGCCAGGCATCAGCACGTCGTCACCGACGTCGACGATCTGAGTCGCCGAAGGCTGCTCGTCGTATTCGAGCACAGCGACGATGCGCCCTGCGGCCGCGGCGACGCCCGCAGGCCGTTCCCCGTCCGGGGTCACGGTCCGCCGGGACCGGATCAGCAGGTCGTACGTCGCCACCCGGTCAGTCTGTCAGGGCTTCAGCCCGGAACCACCCGGCCGGACTCGACCCGCACCGCGACCTTGGGCAACGCGTGCAGAGCCGGGCCGTTGATGACCGCGCCGGTCAACGCGTTGTATTTCGAGCCGTGGCACGGGCAGTTCAGTTCCTTGCCCTGCGGGGCGACCTGGCATCCCCGATGGGTGCAGATCGCGCTGAATGCGACGACCTGGCCGGCCGTGGGTTGGGCGACGATGATCTGCTGGCCATTCGGGGTGTGCGCAGAGATCGCCCCGCCCACCGGGATATCCGCGAGTCCGGCTATCGCGCCCGACCCGCTCTGTGCGGACTTCGGCGCGGCCTGCTTCGCGCCGCTCGAGCCGCAGCCGGCGAGGACGACTACGCCAAGGCCCGCGGCACCCGTAGCCAACACGCTACGACGGGAGATGGGACGGTCCACGGCCATACGTCCTCCAAGGGTCGGCGCACTAAGGATTGGTGCCTTCACGGGAGGAAACGTCGATCCGCCGCGGATGGTTCACCCTGCGGGCTACGCAGCGACCAGAGACCTACTCGCCGGCAGACTTCCTCGTCTCGTCTGCCCGGCGGCGGGCGGCCAGGGCGGCCCGTTGGGCGCGGTCTCGCGCCTTCTCCCGGGCCCGAAGATCGCGGATGGCCTGGCGCTCCTGCTCCCGAGCCCGCGACAACCTCTCCTCGAGCTCGGCGATCGACTCTGCTGCCTGCTGTCGCTGCGCCACCGCGGCCTGGACTTCCTGCTCCGCCTGCCCAGCCACCTCGGCCAAGGCCTCGAGCCTGGTCTCGGCGGCGGCCAGGGCCTGCTGCGCGGCCTCGACCTTGCGCAGCCGCACCGTGGCGGCCGAGCAAGTTGGCGCCGGCGATCCGCGCCGAAGAGTTCCGCGAGGCCCGCGCTGCTGGCGCTCCTCACGCTGCTCGCCCTGCTGGCTCTGCTCGCGCTGCTCGCTCGGTGCCGGCTGCGCCGTGCTGAGGTCCACCGAGCGGCCGAAGCCGGAATAGTGCAGCGAAGTGGTGAGCCGGGCTGAGCGCACCGCCGCCGCCGCCTCCGGATCCGCTAGCGCGGCGTGGTACGTGGCCGTGATCTCGCTCTCGACCTGCGCGGTGAACGCGAACTCGCGTTCCCGGGCCAACCGGCGACCCTCTCCGACCAGTGCGGCGATCACCTCCGCCCGACGCGTGGAGAGCCGAAGCAGATCCTCACCGGCCAAGGCAGATTGCGCGTGTCGCATCTCCTGGGCCACGCCGAGCAGCCCGTCGATGAGGTCCGGCCGGCTCCGTGTCAGCAGGTTGACCAGGGCCGCACTTGCCGTTGGCCGTCGCAGCTTGCCGATGTCGGCGGCGAGTTGCCGATCGCCACTCCCCCGGGCGTCGGCGATTCTTTGCTTGCGGGCCGCCGTGAACTGATCGGGCCGCAACGAATACAACTCGCCCGCGACGTCGTCTAGCGTGTTCGGCACATCGTGCCTTTGACGTCGCGGGCGGGCTGCATCGTCATCCGCGGTTAGGAACCGCCGCCTTCGCCACGGGGTGTGCCGCTGACGTGGGCAGGGCCGGTGTCAGGGTCCTGACCGGACGGTCGGCTGCCCTCGGTGCTGCCTTCGGTCGCCGGCATCTCATCGGACGGGGATGTCGTACGCCCTCCTGGCGTGTCGGAAGGACTCGGATTGGAGTACCCCTCGCTGGAGGTCGGCCCGGTGGCACCGCCGACGTTCGCGCCGTCGCGATGCGACCCGCCTTCGTCAACCGGGGCGCTCTCCTGGCGTCCGTCGTACGGCGGGACCGCTCCCTGCTCGGCTGCCGTCGAGTCGGCACCCGGACGTGCATCGTCTCTATCGAACTGACTCATCTCATCTCCCGTGAATTCGATCGTTGAATCACGCAGTTATCGATGGTCGTGAATAAATCAGCCGCCCGCATCACCGGATTGCATGGTGCTGCCGGACTGGGACTCCTGCGGGTCGACGGATGTGTGATCATCGGCGTCCGACGTGTCGACCGGCCGGTCCGCCGGCCCCTCCCCAGGCGGGAAACCCTCGTCCCGCGAGCCTGGGGCGCCGCGTTCCTCTTGCGGTTCCTCTGACGCAGTGACGGGCTCGCCGCCCCCGTCGCCGGACGCAGTTACCGGATTCTCGCTGTCCATGCGTGCCTCCCTTTTGTCGGCGGGCCGTTGCCCCGGGGTTAAATACCCGGACCGCCGCGAAATACCCAGATTTGCGTTAGCAAATCCTCGGGAGGGGGTCGCCGACGAGCATGTCGATCATGCGGTGACCGCCGAATGACGTCTTGCTGAGAACCCGGCCAGGAGGCTCTTCGCGGACCTCGCCAATGATGGATGCCTGCGCCCCGGCGGGGTGCGATTGCATTGCGGCCAGGGCGGCGTCGGCCTGCTCGGGGGCGACGAAAGCCACCAGCTTGCCCTCGTTGGCCACGAACAGTGGATCGATCCCGAGGATCTCCCCGGCGCCGATCACCTCGGGCAGCATGGGCACCCGCTCCTCGGCGATGATCACTCCCACCTCCGCCGCGAGAGCGATCTCGTTGAGGACGGTCGCGACCCCGCCTCGGGTCGCATCGCGCATGCAGTGCAGTCCGGGACCGCACGCCTTGATCATCGCGTCGACGAGCGGCCAGAGCGGCTGGGTGTCACTGCGCACGTCGGCTTCGATGTCGAGCTCACCGCGCGCGAGCAGGATGGCAACGCCGTGATCGCCGATCGTGCCGGACACCAGCACCTTGTCACCAGGGCGGACCTGGGTGGGCGATAAGGCCAAGTCGTGCTCGATGACGCCGACCCCGGTGGTGACGATGTACATCGAGTCGCACCTGCCACGCTCCACGACCTTGGTGTCGCCGGCAGAGATCGCCACTCCGGCGCGCTCGGCCGCCCCGGCCATCGCCCGCATCTGCTCCTGCAGCGATTCCGCGGTCAGCCCCTCTTCGAGAATGAGCGCCGCCGACATGGCTGCTGGCCGGGCACCGGACACGGCAAGGTCGTTGACCGTGCCGTTGACCGCGAGCTCGCCGATCGAGCCACCGGGAAAGATGATGGGTCGTACGACGAACGCATCGGTCGTGAGAGCCATCCGTACGCCCGCGATCTCCAGCAGCGCGGCGTCGCCGAGCTGATCGAGGGTCTCATTGTCGAGCAACGGCAGGATGAGTCCCTCGACCAGCGCACGGCTGGCCTTGCCCCCAGCGCCGTGCGCCATCGTGATGCGGTCATCGATGAAACGGGGCCGACGGCGGCGCATCTTTTCGATGCGATCGCCGACCTCCTGCTCGGAGATCTGCCAGCTCATCTCAGACCTCGAGGTGAATGCGCTGCTTGGCGTACTGCCCGTAGTTGTAATAGGCCGCGCAGGCACCCTCGGACGAGACCATGCAGGTGCCGATCGGAGTCTCCGGGGTGCACGCGGTGCCGAAGACCTTGCACTCCCACGGCTTGAGCACGCCCTTGAGAACCTCACCGCACTGGCATGCCTTGGGATCGGCCACGCGGACGCCGGGGACCTCGAAGCGCAACTCGGCGTCGAACTCCGCATAACGGGAGGACAACTGCAGCGCCGAATGGGCGATCGAGCCCAGCCCGCGCCATTCGAAGTACGGCCGGAGCGCGAACACGTCGTTCATGACCGCGAGCGCTCGGGGGTTGCCGTCCCAGTCGACGACCCGGCCGTACTGGTTCTCGACTTCGGCGCGGCCCTCCTTGAACTGCTTCATGATCATGTAGACCGACTGGAGCAGGTCGAGCGGCTCGAACCCTGCACAGACAAGGGGTTTTCCGTGCTGGCGGGCGATGAAGTCGTAAGGCCGGCAGCCGATGACGGTCGACACGTGGCCTGGGCCGAGGAAGGCGTCGAGGCGCAGGTCCGGCGAATCCAGGATGGCCTTGATCGCCGGAATGATGGTGACGTGGTTGCAGAAGATCGAGAAGTTGGTGATCCCCTCCTGCTTCGCCCGCAGGATGGTGAGCGCGGTCGAAGGGGCCGTGGTCTCGAAGCCGATCGCGTAGAAGACCACCTGCTTGTCGGGGTTCTGCCGGGCGATGCGCAGGGCGTCGAGCGGGGAGTAGACCATCCGGATGTCGGCACCGGCGGCGTTGGCGTCGAGGAACGACCCGTTGCCGCCCGGAATGCGCATCATGTCGCCGAAGCAGGTCAGGATGACATTTTCGCGCTGGGCGATCGCGACACCGTCGTCGACCCGGCCCATCGGGATGACGCAGACCGGGCACCCCGGCCCGTGCACCAACTCGATGTTGTCCGGCAGGTGATCCTGCACGCCGTAGCGGTAGATGGTGTGGGTGTGCCCACCGCACACCTCCATGATCTTGTATTGCCGTCCGGGCTCGCAGAGGGCGGTGATCTGCGCACCGAGCACCCCGGCAAGCTCTGGATCCCGGAACTCATCGACGAATCGCATGCCGGTCACTCTCCCGAACGAATTGATTGCGAAATCTGCAGATCGGCGCTGAGCCGCTCGATGGCCACGCCGGCGTGGACGAGCACCCGGTCGCCGGGTGCCAAGGCGCCCACGAGTTCGACCGCGACCATCTCCTCGCGGCCCTGCTCGTCACAGCAGCGCGCGTCCATGTCGACCATGCTGACGACCGTCAAGGGCACGGCAATGTCGCCGCAGGTGATGCAGCCATCGGTGACTGAACAGTGGTCTTCGGTGTTCATTCGATGCTCGACTCGGCAACCGCTTGGAGCTCTTCGGTGAACGTCGAGCCCATCATCTCCAGCATCGACAGCGCCTCGGCGGCTTCCTTCTCATCGACCACCGACATGGCGAAGCCGACATGAATGAGAACCCAGTTGCCCGGCTCGGGCTTGTCGTCGAGCAGGCCGATGTTGATCTTGCGCTTGACGCCGACGACATCGACAAGGGCCAACTGATCATTGTTGCCCGGAAGCAACTCGACGATTTCGCCGGGAATCGCGAGACACATACTGTGACCCTCCACTTGTCGGGACGGACGAACCTCGGGCCAACCCCGATGATTCACCGTTTGGATGGCTTCCCGCCAGAGCTGGTTGAGATCCGGCGGGCGCCACGTCGTGCCGGTCTTACATCGCCTTGATCTTGAAGTAGCGCCGAATGTCCGGGATCGACCTCAAGAGCACGATCAGCGCCACCAGCACCACCAGGGCGATGATGATCAGTGTGATGAGCCCAAGTATCGCCATTACGCATGCTCCCCTTCATGGGCGGCCGCGGAGACACGGGTGTGTTCCGCAGGTGGTGACAGGATATCCCGCAACTGGTGCGCGAACAGGTCGAAAACGGCATCAATCGCCTTGTCAACGGCCTCGGCCACCGATGGCGTGAGCCCCATTCCTTCATCAACGTCAGCCGGCTGGCAGCCGACCACGTAGGTCGGCGGCAACGTGCCGCCGAGCTTGTCGAGGCTGGACAGCACGGCGGTCGGTTCCATGCCGTGAGCATCGAACTCACCGGAACCGAGATCGTCGGGCCCGACCTCGATGACCTGCAGATCACCGGGTTTCCCGTCACCTGGCATGGCATCGACGATGATCAGCGCGTCGTAGCCGTCGAGCAGGTCGTAGGCGAGATGCATGCCCCGGATCCCGTAGTCGACCACGCTCACGCCGTCGGGCAACGCACGCTCGGCGAGTCTGCGCGCCGCCTCCGAGCCGAAGCCGTCATCGCCGAAGAAGATGTTGCCGATCCCGGCCACCAGCACCTTTGCAGTCACGGCGATGCCTCGCTGGTCTTGCGCGGCTGCAACGGCTCGAGTTCTTCGGGGCCGAAGTAGTAGTAGCGGCCGTACCAGTCGTGGAACTCACTGGCCGGGTCATCCTCGAGCGTCACGGCGACGTGGGTGTTGCCGTCGACGTCGGAGTAGACCTTGGACACCACCGCGGTCTTGTCGGCGAGGAACAGGTCCTGGGCGTCGGCCCGGCGGGACGGGCGCAGCCTGACCCGAGTCCCCTTGGACACCGCGACGTCCCCGATCCGAACCTCGTCGGTGTCCGGTGAGACGCTGTCCTCGATGTCCTCGCCCCACCAGGGCACGCCGTCAGGGGTCACGGCCGTCGGCGGTTCGACGGTCGTTGCTGTGGCATCGAGCTCGACCTCGGTCACGTCCTTGCCCACCGGCGCCACCTCCTCGAGTGAGCCGAAGCCGCGTAGCGCGCCGTGCAACTTCTCGAACACCTCGGGTGGCATCAGGTCGCTGCGGTCGATGATCTCGGCGGCGCGCGGGTCCGTGGAACGCGCGGCCGCCTTCTCTTCCTCGGTCAGGGTCATGATCCGCAGCGTCAGGATCTCGTCGATCTCGGTCGAGTCGTACAGCGCACCCGGGCTCTCGGGGGCTACCTGCGGGTGGTCGTACAAGATGATCGGTGATCCGAGCACGATGTCGCGGTCGCCTGGGTCGCCCATCAGCACAGGCCAGCAGCGGCGGTTGGCGCACCGCTGCGCATCGGCCGCGGCCCAGTCCGGAGGGTCGATCACCGACACGAATTGCGCCCGGTGCGCCTCGATCATCAGGTGCGAGCCGACGAACGACTGGCGGGTGGCGCCGTCGCGCAGACTGCCACTGGGAGCCGATGCCGCCTCGTCGTAAGCCGTGTCGTTGGTCAGCCCGGCGTGCAACAGGAACAGGGGGCGGGCAGTGTCACAGGAAGCGGCGGAGATGTGCAGCCGGCCGGTCAGCGGCCACCGCTTGCGCACCACGCGTCCGACGACCGTCTCGCCGTCCTTGAGCAGTTCGATCTCTTCCCCACCGGCGATCTGCACGGTGACGTCGCGACCGGCGCCGAGGTCGGCAAGGACCAGGTCGGGGACGACGACCTCTTCTTCGACCGCCTCGTCCCAGGTGATCCACGTGGTGGAGCCGACCAGCAGTTCGGCGACCGGGGTGAACTCCTCGGATTTGCCGTCGGCGGCGGCTTCGATGACCCGGGCCTGGATCTGCAGGAAGCGCAGATGCACGTCGACGCGACTGTCCTCGGACCCGTCACCGGTCGGCTCGACCAGGCATTCGGTGTGCAAGGCCGTCTCTTCGCCCACGCCGGCCTCGATCCCGCCAGCCGGTCCGACGATGCCGTACTGCCAGCGGACCTGATTCTTGGAGGAACTGGCGCGGTACGGATAGAGCAGGTAACCCTCGTAGAGGACTGCGTCGGCGATCTTGCGCGCTTGCTCGAGGCTCATGAGCTCCTCCCGTTGGCCGACTCGAGCGCCTGGGCGAGAAGGACGTCGAAGGTCTGTTCCCACGTCGGCAGGGCGCGTGAGGACCGGAAACGCACCAAGGCGTCGAGGGTGTCCTTGTCGAGCCGGATCCACCCACCGCCCGGGAAGTAGTGATCCATCAAATCCCGCCACACGCTGACCGGGAGTCGCACGTCGGCCTCGTGGTGCCAGGGCACCTGCTCGACGCCGAAACCCGTTGCCCCGCGGGTGAAAACGGTCCCGCTGAAGAGCAGCACCAGCGGGATCTCACCGCCGGACAAGCCGTGGATGTACTTGGCCGCGGACACCTCGAAGTCATAGGTGCAGGCCACCGGCAGGTCGAAGTCGATGCTGCCGGTGAAGCCCTTGACCATGGCTGTCGCATGAGTCCAGAGGAACGGCTTGAGCGTCTCGCCCCAACGCTCGTGTGTGCCGAAGAGGTCGGCTAGCACCTCTCGCTCCGCGTCGGAATACTGCCGGCGCTGCGGCTCGATGCGAACCTGGCAGCGCAGGGCGACCGCGTGCACGGCGTCACCGGACTCTTCGGTCAACCGCATCTTGAACAGCAGGTTGGGTGCTGCGGCGTACTTCTCAGCCTCGACTCCGAGGACTTCGAACTTCAGTTCGGCCATGGTTACTCACCCACCGCCTTGGCGGCGGAGTCGGCCGGCTGGCTCTTGGCCTGCACTCGCTCGAAGAAGTCGTTGAGCGCCTGGCGCACCTCTTGTCCGCCGTCGAATCCACGCCAGCCCGATCGCAGGTGCCCGACCAACTCATAGCAGGCATCGATGGGTACGAGGAAACACTCGAACGCGCCTTCGTGCGCACGCACCAGAATGGCCTCGACGTCCGGCACGAGATCGGACAGGCCGGGGTTGGCCTTGACGATGTCATCCCAGGCGCCGAGCGGGAGCTCGGACTCGGTGGCGCCGGCCGGACTGGGATAGAACGCCACCTGGTGGCCCAGGTCGGAGTGGTTGAAGAAGAACGCCATGCTCACCGGGATCTGCAGGTCATCCCATTGCATGGGGGTCAGGTAGAAGTCGGGGAAGAACAGATAGCGCTCAGGCACGGCGCGGTACTTGATCTGGGCGTCCTTGAAGTCGAACAGCAGGTAACACCCGCGGCAGGTGCACATGAGTGCACGGCTGCCGAGATTGACCACGTGCGAATGCTCCTCGTCGATGGAGACGCCGCACATCTCGCAACGCTCGCCGGGCGGCGGCAACGGCTTGCCGCCGCGGATGCGCTGGAGCACCGCGAGCGGACCTGCGGGGATGCCTTGCGGCAGGCCAGCCTCACCATCCGAGGATTCAGCGGGTGGTGGGCCGGTCAGCTCGGGGCCGCTCACGCAGGCACCGCCACCGAAACCGCCACCTGGAACTCACCGTCGCGCTTGAGCACCGGCAACGGGGACAGGTGGCGGGAGGAGTCGTCGAGGCCGCGACCGGCGGCCTTCACGTCGTAGTGACTGCGGCACTTGGGACAGGTGATCACGGTGGCACCACCGAGGGCCCGCTCGACCGAAGCGCCCCGGAAGGTGGACTCGCATGCCGGGCAGCGGTCGCGGTAGGCGTAGTAGTCCGAACCCAGCCGGGTGATGACGACAGCAAGGCTGCCGGCGTCGGTATGCAACAGGCCGCCGACCGCCAAGTCGGCGAGGTCGGGCAGCGTCTCCCAGGATGCGCTCGACGCGGGCTCCTCCTGGCGGAGCCTGACTGACAGCGCGCTGACCGGGATGAGGTTGGGCGACGAGGGTGCTGCCGTCGCCTCGACCACCTCGATCTTGGTGATCTCGGGTGCGGCCTCCATGATCGCGGTCTCGACCGCCAACTCGAGCGTCACCGCTGAGGACGGACAGCCGTCGCAACTGCCCTTCATCTGCAAGGTCACCACGCCGTCGACGTCGACGCTGACGAGGTCGACGTCGCCGCCGTGCGAACCCATGTACGGACGGACCTTGTTGAGTGCGCGCTCGACCCGCTCCACGACGTCGTACGGGTGCAAGCCGTGCACGAGCAGAAGGCTGGCCACCAGCTCGTCATCGGCCAAGCGCTCGAGCAGGTCGTCGCTGAGGACACCGGACTCGTGGGTGATCTCAAGCAGTCGTTCGAGGCCCGAGCCGTAGAGATCGACGACGAGCCGAACCAATTCTTCAGTGCGTTCCTTGGCGGCAGGACCCGATGCGGCGCTCGCTTCGACGAGTTGTTCGACCCTCTCACCGCAGGAACGCAGCGTTTCTGTCGACGGCAACTCCTGCTCGCCGGCAGCGACGGGGTCGTGCGGATGCAGTCCGTGCACGGTCAACAGGCCGGCGACCAGCTCGTCGGCGGCGAACTCATCGAGCAAGGCAGGGGTGAGGGCTTGCGCCTCGTGGCCGATCTCCAGGACCCGGGACAAACCGGTTCCGTAGAGATCGACCACGAGACGGACGACTTCTTCAGCACGATCCCTGGCTACGGGGCCTCCTGCGGCGCTCGCCTCGATCAGTTGCTCGATGCGCTCACCGCAGGAGGTAAGGGTCTCTGCTGACGACATTTCAGTGGCCTCCTGGTCGAACCTGGATTCATTCGGTCGCCACTCAATTGTCGTTAGGCCACCGCCCCGCGTCGTCGTTCCAGGCCTCCTACTCGCCGGTCATTGCGCTGGTCGGGGTGTGCATCTTCTTCACCGACTTGCCGTCGCCGAGGTACATGTGCACCCCACACGGCAGGCACGGGTCGAAGCTGCGGACCGTGCGCATGATGTCGATCCCCTTGAAGTGCTCCCGGTCGTTCTCCTCGAAGATCGGGCAGTCCTGCACCGCGTCTTCGTAGGGGCCAGGTGTGCCGTAGCTGTCCCGGGGGTTGGCGTTCCACGGGGTCGGCGGGTAGGGGTGGTAGTTGGCGATCTTGCCGTCACGAATCACCAGGTGGTGGGACAGGACGCCACGAACGGCTTCGGTGAAGCCACAGCCTATGGCCTCCTGGGGAACTTCGAACTTCTCCCAGGTCTTGGTGTGGCCGGCGCGGATCTCGGCCAGAGCCTTCTCAGCGAAGTGCAGTGCACATGCGGCTGCGTAGGCCTGGAAGTAGGTCCGGGCGCGGTTGCGCTCGATCGTGTTGCTGCCCTGGGTGGGCACCTTCCACTCGAAGCTCACCGCCGGCTTGAGGATCGTCTTCGGCAGGTTGATCTGCACGCTGTTGCCGGTCGCCTTGACGTACTCGATGTCGACCAGGCCGGCCAGCGCGGTCGACCACAGGCGGGCGAGCGGTCCGCCGCCGTTGTCGAGAGCGAGGTAGTCCTTGCCGTCGTACCAGCGGGGCGACATGACCCAGCTGTACTTGTCATCGAAGTCACGCTTCTGCGGACGCGGGTTGGTGTGCTGGTTCCACGGGTGACGCCGGTCGACCGGGTTGCCAAGGGGGTCCTTGGTGACGAACATCTCCTGGTCGGTCCAGTCGTCGTAGTAGGAGCTGCCGAGCAGGATCCGGATGCCGAGGTTGATCTCGACGAGGTCAGTGGTGACCAGCTTGCCGTCGACGACCACGCCAGGAGTGACGAACATCTTGCGACCCCACTGGGTCATGTCCTTGTACTCGAAGTTGCAGTAGTCGGGATCCTGGAACGAACCCCAGCAGTTGAGCAGGGTGCGGCGCAGGCCGACCTTCTCGTAGCCGGGCAGCGCCTCGTAGAAGAAGTCGAAGAGGTCGTCGTGCATGGGCACGACCTTCTTCATGAACTCGACGTAGCGCATGAGCCGGGTGATGTAGTCGGTCATCAACTGAATGGTCGCGACCGTGCCGACGCCGCCGGGGTAGAGCGTGGAGGGGTGTACGTGACGACCCTCCATCAGGCAGAACATCTCGCGCGTCCACCGGCTGACCTGCAGCGCCTCGCGGTAGAACTCCCCGGTGAAGGGGTTGAGGGAGCGCATGATGTCGGCGATCGTCTTGTAGCCGTGGGCACCGGCCTGCGGCGCCGGGGTGTTCTCTGCCCTGGCCAGCACGGACGGGTTGGTCTCGCTGACCATCTTTTCGCAGTAGTCAACGCCGACCAGGTTCTCCTGGAAGATGTTGTGGTCGAACATGTACTCGGCAGCTTCACCGAGGTTGACGATCCACTCGCCGAGTGCCGGCGGGCGAACGCCGTAGGCCATGTTCTGCGCGTAGCAGGAGCACGTCGCGTGGTTGTCACCACAGATGCCGCAGATACGGCTGGTGATGAAGTGCGCGTCGCGGGGGTCCTTGCCCTTCATGAAGATGGAGTAGCCACGGAAGATCGACGAGGTGCTGTGACACTCGGCCACGGTGTTGTTCGCGAAGTCGATCTTGGTGTAAATGCCGAGGCTGCCAACGATCCGAGTGATCGGATCCCACGCCATCTCGACAAGGCCCTTGTCGCCTGTGTCGTAGCTGCTGCGTTGCGGTGATGTCATCGTCATGCTGAAGATCTCCTCGACCTAGTTCGAGCAAGCGAAGTCCGGCACTCGGCCGCGGGCGCGGCCGGGGGGTAATGCGGGAGCAGCGACACCGTTACCAGGTCCGCTTCGCGCCGGTCAGCAACTCCCGGCCCGGCTTACGCCACTTGGGTTCCTTGTCGACCGTTGCGCCGGTGACAGACCGGAGCTTGCGCACAGTCGCGCCGTACAGGCCGACGGCCGTCGTGGAGAGCTTGCCGCCCGGCGGCTCGTCCATGAACGGCATGAACTTGTCCGGGAAGCCCGGCATCGTGCAGCCGATGCAGATGCCGCCGACGTTCGGGCAACCGCCGACGCCGTTGATCCAGCCACGCTTGGGCACGTTGCACTTGACCACAGGTCCCCAGCAGCCGAGCTTGACGATGCACTTCGGCGAGCCGTACTCCGTTGCGAAGTCGCCCTGCTCGTAGTAGCCGGCGCGGTCGCAACCCTCGTGCACGGTGCGACCGAACAGCCACGTAGGCCGCAGTGCTTCGTCGAGCGGGATCATCGGCGCCTGGCCGGTGGCCATGTAGAGCAGGTAGGTGATCGTCTCGGACAGGTTGTCGCCCTGGATCGGACAACCTGGGACGCAGACGATCGGGATGCCGGCCTTGGACTTCCAGTCCCAGCCGAGGTAATCGGGCACGCCCATCGCACCGGTGGGGTTGCCGGCCATCGCGTGGATGCCGCCATAGGTCGCGCAGGTGCCGACGGCGAGAACGGCTAGCGCCTTGGGTGCCAGGCGGTCAAGCCACTCGCTCGTCGTCATGGGCTGCCCGGTCGCGGGGTTGTTGCCGAACCCGCACCAGTAGCCCTCTTCCTTCAGCGCCTCGTTGGGGATCGAACCCTCGACAACGAGCACGAAGGGCTCGAGCTCGCCGCGGTCTGCCTTGAAGAACCACTCGAGGAAGTCGTCAGCACCGCCGTTGGGGCCGCACTCGAAGTCGATGAGTGGCCAGTGCACCGCGATGTTGGGCAACCCGGGGAGCGCCCCGAGCGCGATCTCCTCAATGCTTGGTTGGGTTGCCGCCGTCAAGGCAACCGAATCCCCGTCACAACTAAGGCCTGCATTGATCCACAAGACGTGAATTAGAGGCTCTTCCGCCGCTGCCGCACCACCGCTGGCTTCGGTCGTAGCTGCCGACATTCGCCCTCCAAGGGTCGGGCCTTGCGTCCCTTTGCGCCGGTTTGCGCACCGGGTCCGCTCAGTGGTCATCTCACCGTGGGTGCATGCGGTTGTCAAGAGATGTAACCGCCACGTCGTGGGTCATCTGAGAGGAACCGGCCATAGGGTGTCAACTGTGCCTTCCGGACAGCGACGAGTGCGTGTTCGCGTCGAAGGGATCGTCCAAGGAGTCGGTTTCCGGCCCTTCGTCTACGCGCTCGCAGATCGTCTCGGCCTGGCCGGGATCGTCGGCAACGACACCAGCGGAGTCTTCATCGAAGCCGAGGGCGAAAGCGGCGCGATCGACGAGTTCGTCAGCGAGCTGGGCGGGCAGCCGCCGGTGCTCGCGCGGGTCGACCGGGTGTCCACTGAGGAGGTCGCAGCTCGCGGCGACGTCGGCTTCTTCATCGTGGCCAGCCCGGCCGAAGGAGAGCGCGTCGTTCTCGTCGCCCCGGATGCGGCCACCTGCGCCGACTGCTTGCGCGAGCTCGCTGATCCTGGCGATCGGCGCTTCGGCTACCCGTTCATCAACTGCACAAACTGCGGGCCCCGCTTCACGATTGTCCAGCGCACGCCCTACGACCGGCCCCACACGACGATGGCCGGCTTCGCGATGTGCACGGCCTGCGCGGCTGAGTACGCCGACCCGGCGGACCGGCGCTTTCACGCCCAGCCGGTCTGCTGCCCCGACTGCGGTCCGCGGCTGGCGCTGGTCGACCGCGACGGGCGCGACCTCGGTCCGGACCCGCTCCAGCTCACCGTCAAGATGCTGCGCGAAGGCGCGATCCTGGCCATCAAGGGACTAGGCGGCTACCACCTGGCCGTCGACGCCGGCAACGAGGACGCGGTGGCCCGGCTCCGGGCGCGCAAGCACCGTGAGGAGCGGCCGTTCGCACTGATGGCGGCGGACCTCGCATCCGCCCGCGAACTGGCCGAGGTGAGTGCCGTGGAGGCCGAACTGCTGACCAGCGTCGGGCGCCCCATCGTGGTCCTGTCCCGGGCCCCCGAGGCGGCTGTTGCCGACTCGGTGGCACCCCGCTCTCCATCACTGGGAGTAATGATTCCGTACACGCCATTGCACCACCTGCTCATGCAGGCATATCAGGATCCGATTGTGCTGACGAGTGGCAATTTGTCCGATGAGCCCATCGCGTACACCGATTCCGACGCTCAGGAGCGGCTCGCCGTTTTGGCGGACGCAGTTCTTACCCACGACCGAGCGATCCACACTCGAGTGGACGATTCAGTTGCTCGGGTCGTTCGCGGTCGCCCCCTCCCGATACGCCGGTCACGCGGTTACGTACCGCGACCGATCACCCTCCCCTGGACGTTCTCGCGGCACGTGCTGGCGTGCGGGCCGGAACTCAAGAACACGTTCTGTCTGGGCCGCGACCGCAACGCCTTCGTGTCCCACCACATCGGCGATCTCGAGAACTTCGAGACGCTCCAGTCCTTCACCGACGGCATCGAACACCTCACCGGACTGTTCGACGTTCGACCCGAGGTCGTCGCCTACGACCTGCATCCGGAGTACCTCTCGACGAAGTACGCGCTGGACCTGCGCGGGGTCGAACTGATCGGTGTGCAGCACCACCATGCCCACGTGGTGTCCTGCCTCGCCGACAACGGCGTCGACGGGCCGGTCATCGGCGTCGCGTTCGACGGGCTGGGCTGGGGGGAGGACGGCACGCTCTGGGGCGGTGAGTTTCTGCTCGCCGACCGTGCTCGATACGAGCGGGTCGCCCACCTGACGCCGGTCCCGATGCCGGGCGGGGCGATGGCGGTCCGCCAGCCGTGGCGGATGGCAGCAGCCCACGTGCAGGCGGTCGCCGAGGCCGGTGTCAACGCACCAATGACGTCGAGCATGGGGCGGCTCTTCGACGCGGTCGCCGCCCTGCTCGACGTACGCGACACCGTCAACTTCGAAGGTCAGGCCGCGATCGAACTCGAGCACCTCGTCGATCCGCGGGAGGCCGGGGCGTACAC
>JBAVXU010000363.1:0-2043 GCA_049698415.1 Mycobacteriales bacterium | reverse complement strand
GGACACCTCGTCGTTCTCCTCGATGTCTGAGTCGAGCAGCAGCAGCGGCACCCGGCCCAATTGCGCCACCCACACCTGGGCGGCCAGGCTGCGCGCCTGCGGCAGCGCGATGACGACCCGGACCGGTGATCCGTCGGGCTCGGTCAGCAGCGTGAGGGGCAGGCCGTACGGGTCGATGGGCGGGTAACGCTCCTCCTGCCAGCCGTCTGCGGACAGCGACTGGCTGAAGTAGCCGGAGCGATAGAGCAGCCCGACCCCGATGATCGGCGCGCCCAGGTCGGAGGCCGACTTGAGGTGGTCGCCGGCGAGGATGCCCAGGCCACCGGAGTACTGCGGCAGCACCTCGGTGATCCCGAACTCCGGTGAGAAGTACGCGATGCAGCGCGGGAGGGCGCCAGCAGCGGCTGCCTCGCTGCTTTGGTACCACCGCGGGTCATCCAGGTAGGACCGCAGATCCTGCGATGCCGCGCTCAGCAGGCCGAGGAAGGACTCGTCCCGGCTCAGCTCGGCCAGCCGCTCCGCTGAGACCTCGCCGAGCATCCGCACCGGGTCGCGCTGACATTGCGCCCAGAGTTGCGGCTCGACCGCCTCGAACAGGTCCATCGTCGGCGGGTGCCATGACCAGCGGAGGTTCATCACGAGCTCCGCGAGCGTGGCCAGAGATTCCGGGAGCGCAGCGCGGACGGTGAACCGTCGAAGAGCCTTCACGTTCCGGACGCTACCGGTGTTACCCCGACACACTGCAATCGACCAGCCGCGTGGCCACGTTGCGCCCCCGCATCGGCCGACTGACCGGTCGCTACGCTCAAAGCGATGATCGGACGTCTGGGAATCAGCGATATCACGCCTGCGGTGAGCTGCCGGCGCTTTCCGGCGCGCGCCGTGGTCGGCGAGCAGGTTCCGATCGCGGCGACGGTGATCCGGGAGGGCCATGACGCGGTCGCCGCCAACGTGGTCTGGAAGGGACCCGACGGGCTCAAGCGGCCGTTCACCCGGATGGTGCCAGGGCTGCCGGGCACCGATCGGTGGCACGCGGCCATCGAGCCGGACGTTCAGGGGCAGTGGAGCTTCGTCGTCGAGGCCTGGAGCGACCCGGTGGCCACCTGGCGGCACGCGATCGAGGTCAAGCTCGAGGCCGGCCAGGGCGCTGAGGACCTCGCCAACGACATCGAAGACGGCGCCGCACTGCTGCTGCGCGCCGCGCGTACGGTGCCGAAGCAGTCCCGCCCGGCCCTCGTCACCGCGGCGGCCGCGTTGCGTGACACCGGGTTGGATCTCGCCCACCGGATCGCACCCGCAGTGGAGCCGGAACTGCAGGAACTGCTGGAGGGCTGCCCGGTACGCGAGCTGATCACCAGGTCGGAACCGCACCCGATCTGGGTCGACCGCCCCCGGGCGCTGTTCGGCTCGTGGTACGAGTTCTTCCCGCGCTCCGAGGGCGCCGTCGTGGCCGACGAGACGATGAACGCGGTGGGGCCGCCGAGTCACGGCACGTTCAACACCGCCGCACAACGATTGCCGGCCATCGCCGGGATGGGCTTCGACGTCGTCTACCTCCCCCCGATCCACCCCATCGGCGAGGTCAACCGCAAGGGTCCCAACAACACGCTGGTCGCCGGTGCCTACGACGTGGGCTCACCGTGGGCCATCGGCAGCAGGCTCGGCGGGCACGACGCGGTGCACCCGCAACTCGGCACCATCGACGACTTCGACGAGTTCGTCCGCCAGACCCGCGAGCTGGGGATGGAGGTCGCGCTCGACTTCGCCCTCCAGTGCGCGCCGGACCACCCGTGGGTCACCGAACATCCGGAGTGGTTCACGACGAGGCCGGACCGCTCGATCGCCTACGCGGAGAACCCGCCCAAGAAATACCAGGACATCTATCCGCTCAACTTCGACAACGACAAGCCGGCCAAGCCCGGAGCGCCCTCGGCGCTGTACCTCGAATGCCTGCGTGTTCTGCGGCACTGGATCGACCACGGGGTCCGCATCTTCCGCGTCGACAACCCGCACACCAAGCCGCTCAACTTCTGGCACTGGCTG
>JBAVXU010000362.1:0-17741 GCA_049698415.1 Mycobacteriales bacterium | reverse complement strand
CAGTGGCATCGGCAATCGCCGTCGTGAGCGCCGCCGCGCCCGCCTCGGCGGCCCCGGGGGACACGACGACCACCTTCGCGGTGACCGGCGGCGCGCTATCGATCAGCGTCCCGGCGACGGTCTCGCTCGGCTCCGGTGCCGCCGGAAGCACGATCTCGGGGCAACTCGGGGCGGTGACGGTGTCCGACCTCCGCGGAGCGGTCCTGGCCGCCTGGACGGCCAGCGTCTCCTCGACCGACTTCACGACAGGCACGGCGACGACGGCCGAGACCGTCCTCAAGGCGTCGATCGCGTACTGGTCCGGTCCGGCCACCACCACCACCGGTGCCGGCGTTGCGACACCAGGCCAAGCGACATCCACCAGCAGCCAGACGATGGCCTCCTCGCGAACCGCCTTCTCGAAGTCGGCGGGATCCGGCAACAACACCGCGTCGTGGGATCCCGGCATTGTCGTGACGGTCGGCTCGGGCAACCTCACGGGCACGTACACCGGAACGATCACTCACTCGGTGGCCTAGGCTCGCAACTGTGCGTATGCACATCGTCACAACAGTGTGTGTCGGCGTGCTGATCGTCCCCGGGGTGACGGCGGCTGCGGCTTCGGCTGCCCCGGCGCCCCCTACCGGCAGCATCGGGGTGCGGCTCGTCGACGTGGCGGCCCACAACCGCAACGATCCGCGGGCCAGGATCTATATCGTCGACCGCGCAAAGCCCGGCGGTTCGCTGTCGAGGCGGATCTCGGTGCAGAACGGCAGTGGTGCTCCGCAGCGCGTTGCGGTCTATCCGGCGGGCGCAATGGTCGTCAAAGGCATGTTTTCGGTTGCCGACGGTGCTGCCCAGGACGAACTCTCGACCTGGACCACGGTCGACCGTTCCGCGGCAGTGCTTCCTGCCGGTGCGAGCGAACTGATCCGGGTCACCATCACAGTGCCACCCGACGCATCGCCGGGCGAGCGGTACGCCGTCGTCTGGGCCGAAATCCGATCTCCGGCCGCTCAGGACGGCGGCATCACCCAGGTCAACCGCGTCGGCATCCGGATCTATCTGTCCGTCGGCACCGGAGGTGAGCCGGCCTCCGACTTCTCGATCACGTCGCTGGAGGCCAGGCGACTGCCGGGTGGTCAGCCGGAGGTTCTCGCGCTGGTGAAGAACACCGGCGGTCGCGCGCTGGACATGCGGGGCACGCTCAGACTCTCCGCAGGGCCGGGCGGTCTGTCGGCAGGCCCGTTTGCGGCCAAGCTGGGCACGACCCTGGGTATCGGCGACTCCGCGCCCGTCACCATCACGCTGGACAAGACCGTGCCCAACGGGCCTTGGGATGCCCGCATCGAGCTCACGAGTGGTCTGCTGACTCGATCCGCGCGCGGCACAATCACCTTCCCGACCTCAGGCGACGCAGCGCCGGTCCAGGTGCACCCCGCGTCCAACGCCGCCAAATGGTGGGTGGCCGGGGCAGCGCTGCTGCTGGTGGCGTTGGCCGGTCCTGCTCTGCTCGCCCGCTTTCCGGGTTGGCGGCGCTTCCTGCCTACGCCAACGGGGGGATGATCGCCGGGTGGCCGATCTGCGCTGGGACTCCGTGACCGTCGACTGCCGAGACCCGGAGTCGCTGGCCGAGTTCTGGGCGGCGCTGCTGGGCGTCGAGGTACGCGGTCGATGGCAGCAATTCGTCGGCCTTCACCCCACTGCCCCCGGTCTGCCGCGACTGGTGTTCCAGCGGGTCGACGATGCGCGGCCGGCAAAGAACTCGCTGCACCTGGACCTTCATGTCGCCGGCCCGTCGGACCTGCCCGATGCCATCGCGCGGGCGGTCGCTCTGGGGGCACGGGCCGTGACGGCCCAGGAGGTCGACGGGGAGTCCTGGCAGGTCATGGCCGATCCCGAGGGCAACGTGTTCTGCCTGGTCGCCGACTAGCGCATATCGCGTACGCCTGGCGCAACGGTCAGGCCGACGGGCCTCGTAGCACCACGTGTTCCGTCGTGACAGCCGTGACCTGGCCGCCGGCGCGGCCTGCAGCCAGCAACTGCTCTGCCAACTTGTCGTCGATCGGCAGATCGGTGCGGTGGGTGACGACGGGTGGCCAGTTGGCACGCACGGCGCCTGCGGCGGCGAACCATGAGGCGAGAGCGTCCGGCTGGTCGAGTTTGAACAACGCGTCCTGCAGTCGCGCAACGAAGTCGGAGAGTTCGGGCCCAAGCGCATCGGAGTTGCCGCCACACATCGCCGCGATCAACTCCGGGCGCGTCGTGGCGACCCGGGTCGCGTCACGGAACGAACCAGCCGCCAAGGTCATGCCGAGCGGATCGTCGGCAGCGGCGATGCTCAGCGCCGCCGCGAGGATGTGCGGCAGGTGGCTGACCCGCGCGACGGCCCGGTCGTGCTCGAGGGAGGTGCATGGGATGACCCGGCAGCCCAGCGACGTGATCAATCCGGCCAGGGTGAGCCAAGCGGTCAGGTCGGTGCCCTCGTCGATGGTCAGCACCCACGCCGCTTCCGCGAGCAACTCGGCGTCGCTCGCGGCGAAGCCCGACGCCTCGGTGCCGGCCATCGGGTGCCCGCCGACGAAGGTGAACTCGTGGGTCGCGGCGAGGTCTCGTACGGGCTGCTTCACCGACGTGACGTCTGTGACGATGCTCGATGGCTCGACCAGCCCTGAGATCCCGGCGAATACCCCACCAATATCGGGCATCGGGACGGCGACGAAGAGCACCTCGCTCACGGCGGCGAGCTCCTCGAGCGATTCGGCCACCACGAGCCCGGCCGTCGCGGCCCGGATCCGGGTGTGCGCATTCGTGTCCCAGCCGGAAGCCCCGGTGGCCCGGAAGTTCGCCGCTTGCATCC
Organism: Mycobacteriales bacterium; assembly: GCA_049698415.1. Taxonomy (GTDB): domain Bacteria; phylum Actinomycetota; class Actinomycetes; order Mycobacteriales; family QHCA01; genus QHCA01. Next base: position 14,902 of record JBAVXU010000362.1, on the reverse strand, counting down.
GTCGCAGGAGTGACCCACCGATGAGGCCGAGCCCCACGACACCAACCCGCGTCACCACGCGTGAATCCAACCACCTGACCGCGTTCACATTCTGGGATATCGCGCTCGCCGCCGCCCCGGGCCTTGGGCGGAGCAATCGCGGCAATGTCGGCAAAGGGTGGCTAATGGCGCGCGCAGCTGCGGGTGAGCGCCAAGTCGGCGGCCCGGATCCGGCCCTCCCTCTTGCCCTCGGCCGCTGATCAGGGCACGGTGCCAAACAGGAGAGCGGGCGCGCGCGGTGCGGGAGGGCCATGGGAGCCGAGAGCGGTTTCGTCGTTGCCGTCGTCCGCGAGAACGCGCAATGGCGCGTCGACCGGTTGCCTGACGGCTTGCGCGCCGACCTCGACGGCATCATTCGGGTGCTGGTCCAGCAGGCCTCCGAAGCACCGGCCATCGGCCTGGTCGACGTAGCCGACGAGTTCTTCGTCGCCGTACGCGTGGGCGCCGGCGGTTCCGCTCGACTGCTGCTGTCGGATGTGACGGCGTCGGTCGAGTGGGACCTGGCTCGCCAAGTGCTGGATAGGCTGGGGGAGGCACCGCCGGAAGAGGACGAACTCGAAGAGGTATGGCCGGCCGGAGACTTGGGGATCTTCGCCGACCTGGGGCTCAGCGAGATGGAGTTGGCTGCCATTCTCGACGACCTCGACTTGTACGCAGACGAGATGTTGCTGGATATTGCCCGTCGGGTTGGCTTCGCCGAGGCTTACCAGATGGCGGTCGACGCCACAGTTCGATAGCAGGACTCTGAGACAGGAGGCCCGGCGTGCCCTACTTCGCTGCGGCGTTGGGCCGGAGAGCCTCGGGATGGAGTGCGACGGAGGTCGACCTCGACGAGGTCGAGACCTTCGCCGACCTCAGCGACATGCTGCGCGATCTCGACGAAAAGGCAGACAGCACCGTGCTTTTCCTCGAGGAGGACGACGTCTACGTCGCCATCGTGCGAGTTGACGGCACCGACGACCCGCGAGTATTCGTCTCCGACGTACGCGCCGCCGACGAGTCCCGCCTGGCCACGCTGTTGCTGGACGAAGTGGGCACGCCTGAGCCGGTGCCTTTCGTCGTTGATGACGACCTGGACGAGTCCGATTCAGAGGCCGACGACGACGAGACGGAGAGCATCGACGTCGTGCCGGCCGGCGACGCCGACCTGATGGCGGACCTGGGCACGCCCTCCGCCGCTCTGCTGGCGCTGTGCGCCCACGAGGGTTTGCTGCCCGCCGACGTGATCACCGCGATCAGCGAGAAGGCCGGCTGCATCGACGAACTCGAGGAGATCCGCGGCGGGTGAGCAGCCCGTACGACGATCTGATGCGCAAGGCGCTCGATCTCGCCGCAGCCGCGGCGGCAGCGGGGGACGTACCCGTCGGTGCCGTGCTCGTCGACGCTCATGGCGCGATTGTGGCGGCTGCGGCCAACGAACGGGAGCGGGCCGGCGATCCCACCGCGCACGCCGAACTGTTGGCGCTGAGGGCGGGCGCGACAGCAACGTCGGGGTGGCGACTCGACGGTCACACCCTGGTGGTGACGTTGGAGCCGTGCACGATGTGCGCCGGCGCGCTCGTCCTCGCCCGGGTGTCCCGACTCGTCTACGGGGCGGCAGATCCCAAAGCCGGTGCGGTCGGATCGTTGTGGGACGTGGTCCGCGATCGGCGGCTCAACTGGCGACCCGAGGTCGTGTCCGGGGTGCTCGCCGACGAGTGCGGAAGCATGCTGCGGGACTTCTTCGCCGCGCACCGGGGTGCCTGAACCGCTCCGGTAACCTGTCCCACGGTGGCGTGTCCGAGCGGCCGAAGGAGCACGCCTCGAAAGCGTGTGAGGATGCAAGTCCTCCGTGGGTTCAAATCCCACCGCCACCGCCAACAGAAATCCCGTATCGGTCCACGGTTTCGGCGCACCGTGCTGAAGTGGTCCCATGACGCGGGAGACGCATCCGGTGACACCTCACCCCTTCGAGGGCTCCGCCGACGTCATCAACCGCACCCGCCGCTTCAACCACTGCTGGTGCCTGTCCCACGGGCTGCGGGCTGGTGAGATCGAGCGGCTCGGCGACGGGAGCCGCGAGTAGACCATGCGCGCTTGCGAGCGTGACCATCCCGCGGTGGTTCAGCCTGTCGGAGACCCACGTGGTGGACGTCGGCCGGCCCGGTCCTGGTCTGCTCCCAACCGTCGAGTCCGGGCCGCCTTGGGTGGACTGCTTGCGGGTGCGGGGTGGTTGCCGACTGCCAAAGGCGCCGCGAGCGTCTGCTGTATGACTTCAGCTCGCCGGTCGACTGCCAACGTTAAGCCTTGGACGTATGCGGTCAGTGCGTCGCGCCAGATCTCGGGCTTGCCGACGCCAGGCACGTTCGGCCAGAAGTCTGATCCGATGGGCGGTTTGCGGGCGTGGAGTTCTGAGGTGGCCAGGCCTTGGCACAGCGAGTGGAACTGGAAGGCCACGACCGCAACGGGGCGGTTCCCAATCGGCACGTTCCGGATCAGGGTAAGGAGAGCCTCGGATGCTCTGGACCCAGCCGGGCTGAAGACTGTGGTCGATCCGGGCTCAAGGATCACTCGCTCGAAGGTGATCCGGAACAGGTGCGGCCGGGTGATCGCGAAGGTGCGAAATCCCGCGATGCCGGCTTCCACCAGGTCCGCGGCGGGGTCGTCGGTCACCGGCAGAGCTGTGACAAGCGCCGCGAGTAGGTCGTAGCCGCGGTCGCGCAGGTGCGTGATCAGGCCCTCCTTGCCGCCGAACAGGTTGTACACCGCCCGCGTTGACACGTTGGCCGCCTCGGCCACGGCCCGGACCGACACAGCGTCGGGCCCACCACGTGCGAGCAGGTCCTCCGCTGCGTCGAGCAGAGCGATCGCGGTGTGCTCGTCGTGCATGGCCCGTCGTCCCATTCTTGACACTCTACCGGAACGACGTTACGTTTCACCGTACCGAAACGTCGTTTCACTGGGGTGATTCTGTGAAGACTGTCGTCGTGGGCGCAAGTGTCGGCGGGCTCTGCGCGGCCGCTGCGCTCGCTGGCCGTGCCAAGGAGGTGTTGGTCCTGGAGCGGCGCGACGTTCCGAGCGGCGTCGGCAGCGTGGCGGCGCAAGGGACACAGCCGCATGTTCTGCTCCAGGGCGGTGCGGCCGCGCTCGAGCGACTCGTGCCGGGCTTTGTCGAGGATCTGATTGCCGACGGCGCGATCGATCCAGGGGAGGGGGTGACGCCTGTGCACTGGTGGGCGGGCGGCGCTGTGCGGCACCACCTTCCCGACCTGGGCGTGCGTACGCCTCTCGCGACTCGACCGTTACTCGAGGGCCGCCTCCGAGAGTCCGTTGCTGCCATGGCGGGCGTCCGGATCCGAGGCGGCGTCGGAGTGCGTGGTCTGATCATCGAGGGCGGCCGCGTTTTGGGTGTGCGGATCGACGACGACATCATCTCGGCCGATCTGGTCGTCGACGCGTCCGGCCGAGGATCCAAGTCGCCGCAGTGGCTAGCTGACGCGGGGGTCGGCACTCCGCCGGTCAGCGAAGTGCGCGTGGACAGCAGCTATACCTCCGTCCTCGTTCGCCGGCGGCCCGGCGACGCCGACGGCGCCCTCATCGCTCTGGTGCAGAACAGCCCAGGCCTGGCTCGCGGAGGTGCGGCTTTCGCCGCCGAAGGTGATTGCTGGCAGTGGGTCGTGGGCGGCTACTTCGGTGACTTCGCCGAAGCTACTCCTGACGCGATGGGCGCCTTCGCCCGTAGCTTGCCCGACCCTGTTCTCGCTACCCTGTTGCAGAACGAGTGGCTGTGCCGGCCGAGACGTTCCCAATTCCGCTCCAGTCAGCGTCGGCATTGGGACAAGGTGCGTGACCTTCCAACCGGGTTCGTTGCGTTGGGTGATTCCGTGGTCAGCCTCAACCCCATTTACGGCCAGGGAATGACGTCGGCGGCGTTGCAGGCAGAGGCATTCGCCGTCTGTCTGGACCGCTTCGGCAACGATCGCCGACTACCCGCCGCCGTCGCGAAGGCGTTGGCAAGGGTCGTTGCTACCCCATGGCAGGTCGCGACCGGTGGCGACTTCTTGTACGAACAGTCGATCGGCAAGAAGCCGCCGGGGACCAAACCCATCAACCGCTACCTGGAGAAGGTGTTCTACGCCGCGGCGCACGACGAGATCGTGAACATCGCCGTGTCGCGGGTCGGGCAGATGCTCGCGCCTCCGACGTCAGTGCTTGCTCCGTCCATCATGCGACGAGTTCGCCGGGTGCACCGAATTAGCCGCCGCGCCGAGCACCAAGGTGTCAGCGAGGGGGCAACCGTAGCTGCATCCGATCCCCGCCCGGCAGGTCACAGAAGTTCGTCCCCTGGTTTCAAGCCTTTTGGAGGCAACGATGGCAATCCGATTTCCTAGACTTCGAGCGCTACAGGTCGCCGCCCTCGCAACCGGTGCAGGGCGCTCGCCGGACTCAACAAGCGCCGGCACAGACACCGCCAGTCGCTCCTACCAACGCAGCGGCACCGGCCACGACGACCCACCCCCCTACGTCGGGCACGGCGCAAAGCTCACACGGTCGGCGCTGGCCCTGAACGACGCCCTTCGCCTACTGTCACTCCGGGCGCAGGGGACCCAGCGCTCCGCGCGGACTGGTAACCCCGGCCGCCTCGCCCTGCGAACTCTCGCGGTCCTGTCCACCGTCATCCTCGGTGCGGCTGCGCCTGTGGTCACGGAGCAAGCCCATGCCGGGACGTTCGCCGGTGATAACGGTCGACTCGCGTTCGCCAGCGCCGGCCCCAACGGGGTCGATATCTTCACAGTCAACCCAAACGGCACGCACCTCCGACGGCTCATCGACACCCCCGCCGGGAAGGTCAGTGCCTACAGCGACTGGTCCCCCGACGGTCGAACGCTGGCGTTCGATAGCGACCGCAGCGGCAACGTCGAAATCTATCTTCGGACCCACACGGGGAGCCTCTACCGATTGACCCACAACCCAGCCGGCGACTCGCATCCGACCTGGGCCCCCGACGGGGAACATCTCGCCTTCGAAAGCGGCCGCTCGGGAAGCAAACAAGTACACGTCATGGACCGCGACGGGTCACACGTACGGCAGGTCACCCACTTCGCTCCCGGCGCCGAGGAACCGGCCTACTCCCCGACCGGTGAATGGATCACCTTCCTGTCCGGAACGTTCCAGCACACGGCTCTCTACGTTGTTCGGCCCGACGGCACCGGACTTCGCAAGCTCACTCCGCGATCGATGAACGCGGGCCACCCCTCCTGGTCGCCCGACGGACAGCAGATCGTGTTCAACACCAACATCGAAAAATCCAACGGCCGCATCTGGACCGTGAGCCTGCACGGCACCCTGCAGCAACTCACCACCGGCCCCAACGGACTGGAAGACTTCGAACCCACGTACTCCCCAGACGGTCACGACATCGCCTTCACCAGGTACGTCAACGACCCGGCCAACGCCGACATCTGGATCATGCGCGCCAACGGAAACCATGCACACGACGTCACTCCCACCTCGCGCGGATTCGACCTTGCCGTCACATGGGCACCCACACACGACTGACCGGCGACGATTTCACCGACCTGGCGCCTCGGGGAACGCATGCAAGCGGGTCGCGTAGCGGGCCAACAGTCCGGACTGACCGGTCGGGGTAAACCTCGGTGATCTCGTTCTTTCCCGACACTTTCGCCGCGGACGCTGGCGGGTAGATGCCCTGCCAACGTGGGGCATGTCAGTGCTGAGCGTGCCCCCCGGGAGGTCGGGTTATCGCCGAGTCGTTGACGGCGGTCAGGCCAATGCGGCGCGGTCGCGCTGGCTCGCCAACACCAACCCGACGTGCTCACGGACATTCGCATGCCCCGTATTGACGGCCTGGTCGCCACCCGCCAAATATGGCCGCGCCGCAACCGCAACCACCGCGCGTGCTCGTGCTCACCACTTTCGATCGCAACGAGTGGGTGTATGAAGCGCTGCGCGTCGGAGCCAGCGGCTTCCTCCTCAAGGCCGTCCGGGCCAGCCAACTGACCGACACCATATTTGACGACCATCAGCCGGGCGGGCGCAACCGTCATCAGGCTTGGGCGGTGACCTCGTACACAGTGACGCTTTCGATCTGCACCGGATCACCTGCGTCGGCGCTGACCATGCTGGCGGCATGACGGGCCTGCTCTTCGGACGTGAACAGCACTACGCCGTATCCATGATCGTCGTTGCCGAACCAGGTCCCCCTAATGAACCCGGAGACCTGTTCGACCCAGGGGATCGTGTGTTCGTTCAACGACCTGATCGAGTCTTCACGCCTTCCGGGAACAATGCTGGCTATGACGAGCATTGCGTGCGGCATGTCACCTCCTGAAGCGCAGCCCGGTCAGCGGGCTGCTCGCTCGTGCCGCTCCGGCACCCATCTAGGACACGAATACCACGACGTCTGCGACAGCTCGACGCGCGTCCTGCGGGGCCGGCGGCACGCGCTCGGCGACGGCGACGCTCGGGCACTTAGAAGCAGGCTCGCCGAGGCCGATGACGACGCCTTACGCCACCGCCACCGCCAGTGACGCCCTGAGGCGCGTACTGCTCGTAGCCCTGTTGACCGAGAAGACCCGGTGCGAGCCGTCCCGGATGGTCGGCCCGTAGGAGAAGGCTGGTATCCCGGGCGGCGCGGAGGGATGATCGCCGCATGCAACCCGAATTGGGTGGACTTTTCAAGACGGTCGAGACAAGCGTTGCCGCGGGTCGGATGGCCGAGGCGCTCGAGCTGATCGATGCGGCGATTGTCGGGAACACCGAGCCGGAGCTGCACTTTCAGCGGGCTCAGATCAGCTGGCTGCTCGCGCAATTCGACGATGCCCGCACCCATCTCGTCGCAGCGATGCACGGGTTCGAGTCCCTGGGCCAGATCCCGCGCGCTGCCGTGGCTGCCGCTTGGATCGGTGAGCTGCATTTCGACGGCCTCGGCCAACGCATGATCGGGCGAGGCTGGCTGGCCAGGGCAGACCGGATGATGCAGGGCCAGCCCCCGTGTGTCGAGCAAGGTTGGGTCGATCTTTCGGTCGTTGCCTGCAGTGTTGCCGACGTTACCGTCCTTGAGGCAAGGTCTCATAACGCCCTCGACATTGCCCGGCGTTTCGGTGACATCGATCTCGAGGCGCGTGCCCTTGCTGACACCGGCCTGGCGCTCGTCACACTCGGCCGGGTCGACGAGGGCATGCGCAGGCTCAGCGAGTCGATGGCACTGGTGAGCGCGGGAAAGGTGTCCAACCCCGATGTCGGCGGCCGAGCGATGTGTGCGCTGTTCACCGCGTGCGACCGCGCCGGTGACCTGGCACGCGCCGAGGAGTGGGTGGCGTTCACCCGCAACCTCACGTTGCCATCCGCGGTCAGCCCGTTCGTCGTCGGACACTGCAGCTCGGTCTACGGCTCGCTGCTGTGCGAGGTGGGCCGCTGGGACGAGGCGGAGAGCACACTCGCCGAAGGGCTGGCGTTGGCCCAGCGGACGATCTTCATGCATCAACTCGTCGCGAGGTCCGCCCTTGCGGTGCTTCGAATCCGGCAGGGCAGGCTGGACGAAGCCGAACAACTGTTGCTCGGTCTGGACGACCGGGTGGAGGCGCTGACCCCGCTGGCCGAGCTGTACCTCGCCCGGGGCGACTGCGACCTGGCGGCGGCGGTCGTACGCCGCGCGCTGCGTCAACTCGGGCCCGACCGGGCTCGCGGGATTCCGCTCCTGGGGCTGCTGGTCGAGGCAGAACTCGGCAGGGGCGACTGCGAGGCGGCCGAGCGCGCCGCAACAGAGATGGCCGCGCTGGCCGCGGCGACCGGCTGGCCAACCCACACGGCCCAGGCCACGGTCGCCGACGCACGCGTGGCGGAAGCAACGGGTGACACCGCGAGAGCCGTGGCAGGTCTCGAAGGCGCACTGGCGGTGCTCGGCCCTGACGAGAGGCCGCTGCAGCGCGGGGCGATCCACCTCGAACTTGCGCGGCTGCTCGCGGGAGGTACGGACCTCGCCCGAGCACGCAGTGAGGCCCGTGCGGCGGTGGCCGTCTATGCCCGGGCGGGTGTTCCGCTGCCGGAGTCTGCGGGCTCGTGGGTTCGCGATCTGGCGGCTGGGGGGCGAAACGGCAGTGCGGCTGTGCCGTCGTCTCTGGTGCGCGACGGTGCGTACTGGACCGTCCGGCACGGCGCCGACAGTGTCCGGGTCCGCGACTCCAAGGGCATGCGCTACCTCGCCGACCTGGTGGCACATCCCGGCTTGGAGAGGCACGTGTTCGACCTGGTCGACATCGCCGAGGGGACGCCCCCGGAAGGTGGTGTCGACCGTCGGCACCTGGGCGATGCCGGTGAGCTGATCGACTCGCAGGCAAAAGCCGCCTACCGGCGCAGGCTGGAAGAGCTACGCGAAGAGATGGAGGACGCCGAGGCGTGCGGCAACGAGCAGCGCGCCTGGCAGATCCAGGCTGAGATCGACGCGCTGGTTGCCGAACTCGGCCGGGCCATCGGTCTCGGCGGCAGAGATCGCCGGGCAGCCTCGGCAGCCGAGAAGGCGCGCCTCAACGTGACCCGCGCGATACGTACCGCAATCGGCCGGATAGGAGAGGTCCAGCCTGCGCTTGGCCGGCACCTCGACCGGCAGGTCCGGACCGGACTCTTCTGCTGCTATCAGCCGGCCACGGCCACGGACGTGACCTGGCGGGTCGACACGCGTGCCTTGACGGCGCAGGGATTACCCCGAACCCGATAGGGCTATGGCGTCCTGGCTGAGACGCGTGTACAACTTCCCTGATCCTTAGCTGCTGCCGAGTGCGGTGGTGGGCTCGGCCAGCACGAAGGGACATCTGATGCGGAGATCCAGCTTCGTCACGCTTGCCGTGGGCGCTGTCACGCTCGCCGGCACCCTTGCCACCCTCTCTCCGGTCGCCGCAGCCTCACCGGCCACCCCGTCGGATTCTCGCTACGTGGGGACGCCGGGGATCGCCGAAGCGGTTCACGGTTCCCAGCCGGCGTCCGCCACGTCGCCCAGCTCTCGACCACGCGGCACCCGGCTGCTCAACGGTGGAGCCGCGAACCGCACGACGACCGCTTCGACGCCTGCGGCGTCCCCGGCCTCCGGCACCGCGACCGGCACCGTCCTGCAGAACTTCAATGGCGTCAGCAGTCTCGACAGCGCCAAGACGAACTTCAACGCGGAGTTCCAGCCACCCGACCAGGGTCTGTGCGCGGGAAACGGATTCGTTCTCGAGGCGGTCAACTCGGCGTACTCCATCTTCAAGCCCAATGGCATCCGGGTGCGTGGACCGTTCAACATCAACGACCTGTTCAACGAGGGCGCGGCGGAGTTCACCAGCGATCCGCGGTGTTGGTACGACAAGCCGACGCACACGTGGTTCGCGATCATCCTGTACTTGAACTCGTCCTTCACGGCGTCCCGGCTCGACCTCGCGGTGAACACATCGGGTGATCCCACGAGCCTGTGGCAGCAGTACCACATCACGACGACCAACCCCGGGGGTCGCGGTTGCCCGTGCTTCGGAGACCAGCCGCTGCTGGGCATCGACGCCACCAACATCTACATCAGCACCAACGAGTTCTCGATCAACGGCCCGGAGTTCAACGGCGCGCAGATCTACGCGGTCGACAAGTCCGACCTGCTGGCCGGCACCAACGCGCACGTCGTGGCGTTCAACAACCTGCGCATCGCCGGCATGCGAGCCGCCTCGGTGCAGCCGGCGCTGACGACCGGTGCGTCCAACGCGGAGTACTTCCTCAACTCCCTCGACCCGAGCGGTGCGGGCGACAACCGCATCGGTGTCTGGGCGATGACCAACCGCGACGCGGTCGGGCATGGTGGCTCACCGGTGCTGACCAACAAGGTGATCCGGTCCGAGCCGTATCAACTCCCACCGCAGGCAGAACAGGACGGGTCCACCTCGCCGATCGATTCCGGTGACGACCGGATGCAGCAGGCGGAGTTCATCGGCGGCACGCTGTGGGGCGAGTTGACTACCGGCGTACGCATTCCCAACGACCCGACGACCCGCGCCGGCGCGGCGTGGTTCGCGGTGCGACCGCGGCTCACCGGCGACCACATCAGCGGCGCCGGCATCGCGCGGCAGGGCTATGTCGTGCAACGCGGCGGCTACGTCATCTACCCGGCGATCCAGCCGGACGCCGCCGGCCGGGCCGCGATGGTGTTCACGGTCACCGGTGCGCAACAGTTCCCGAGCGCGGCATATTCGGTGCTAGGTGCTGGTGCCGCTGCGTTCGGGCCGATCGGCATCGCCGCCGCGGGCAGCGGGCCCTACCTCCCGCATCACGGCGGCACCCGGTGGGGCGACTACTCGTTCGCAGTGCCGGCGCCGGATAGCGACTCGGCTTGGCTGGCGACGGGCTACGTCCCGCCGCCCAAGAGCCAGACGCCGGACGGTGAGGCCAACTGGGGCACCCGGGTGTTCGAGGTCAAGCTGCACTGACCGGCAACGTCACGACTCGAGGCAGCCCCGCAGGCGCTCGAGGTCGCCGCTGATGCTTTTGCGTACCTGCCGGGACATCAGCGGGCTCGCCCATCCGAAGAACCGGCCGGGTGACCCGGCGGCATGGATTGCCACCAGCGTGCCGCCATCGCTGTCCTGGAGTTCGTAGCGGATCAGCATGGGGAAGGGCCGGTCGACCTTGAGCTCCACCAGGCGGTCGGGCTCGTGCTTGGTGACGACGTAGCCGTAGGTGAAGGCGCGGCCGAGGAACTTTGCCGTACGTTCGACCGTCGCCCCCCGGACGAGCGGGCCTGGCTGGGCCGGCGTGCTCGAGGTGATGCCGCCGGTCCAGCGCAGGTCGTTGCTCGGGTCGAACATGAATGCGGCGACCTGGCTGCGGGGCCGCGCGATCCGGACCTCGGGTCGAACGTCAACAGATGACATACGAGTAATGGTGCCGCTCACACGCCGGCCTCGGCGAACAGGGGCTGCGGCTTGCCGGTGTCGACGTACTTCGCCAGCCGGTCCAGCACGAGTGCCCAGGTCTGAGCGGTGTGGGCGAGGTCGATCTCGGTGTAGCCGTCACCGAACCCGTAGTGCCGGAAGATCACGCCGGTGCCGGACTCCATGCGGGCGGCCGGGCCGATCTCCCACTCCCAGGTCGAGCCCTCCCAGAACGGGAAGCCGGAGGTGACGTGCATCCGGACCAGCTTGCCGGCCTCGGCAGTGACGTCCGTCTCCAGGTCCACGGGAGCCGCCTCGAATCCGAACCGTGCCCGGTCGGCTGACACGTCGCAGTTGGCGGTCCAGAAGGCGCGCTGACCCTCGGCCGTGGACAGGGCGGTGAACACCCGATCGGCGTCGGCCTGGACGTCGACGGCCAGGGCGATGGATGCGGTCATGTGAAGCCTCCAAGGGTTGTCGCGGTGGGCTTATTTAAGTAATATCTAAAGTAAGCCGCGCAGTCAAGCCCGTACGCCCCGATGGATGCGGCAGACTGGCCGACCAGGACGAGGGAGGGCACGACGGTGGAGCCGCTCAAGGTGATCGCAGCACCGCGCCGGCTGCGCATCCTGACCCTCGTCTGGGACCAGGAACTCGCGGCGGGCGAGATCGCTCGGCAGTTCGACGTGTCGTGGTCGGCGATCAGCCAGCACCTGCACGTGCTCAAGGAGGCCGGCTTCGTGACCGAACGCCGCGAAGGCACCAGTCGCCACTACCGCACCGACCGGGCCGCGTTGGGTCCGCTTCGATCGGTGGTCGAGGAGCACTGGCGGGCGAGCCTGGGCCGGCTCAAGGAACTCGCCGAAGCCGAGCAACGAGCAAAGGACACCACATGACACCCGAGACCGGCGTCGTCGAAGTGTCGGTGCTGATCGAGGCGCAACCGGAGACGGTGTTCCCGTACTTCACCGATCCGGCCCGCTACGCCCAATGGATGGGCGAGCGGGCGAGCCTCGACCCGAAGCCCGGCGGCGAATACCGCATCAGCTTGGGCGGCGGACTCGAGGCGGTCGGGGAGTTCGTCGAGGTGAGCCCGCCGCACCGGGTGGTCTTCACGTTCGGCTGGACTGGCGGCCATGACCTGGCGCCGGGATCGAGTCGGGTGGTGGTGACCCTGGCCGAGGAAGGCGTCGGCACCCGGGTGGTGGTGCGGCACCACGATCTGCCCTCTGCCGAGCAGTGCGAGCAGCACGCGCAGGGCTGGCGGATGTACCTCGACCGCCTCGCCATGAGGGTGCACGGCGAGGATCCCGGTCCGGATCCCCACATCTGAGCCGATCGGCGATGTGCATCAGGGTTCGTCGTGAGGAGCCGAGCGCAATAGGGTCGTACGGATGGACGCGACGCTGTGGGATGCGCAACCCGGATGGCTCAACACCGCAAGCTACGGCTTGCCACCGCGGCGAGCCTTCGACGCGTTGCAGGCCATGCTGGCCGACTGGCGGATCGGCCGGATCTCCTGGGAACACTGGGACGAGTCCACTCAGCGGGCGCGGGCGGCCTACGCGCGGATGATCAACGTCGACTCCGACGACGTGTGTGTCGGGGCACAGGCCTCCCAGATCCTGGCTCCCGTCGCCGCCGCTCTGGCCGGTAGCCGCTTCGTCGCCCCCGACGTCGAGTTCACCTCCAACCTGTTTCCCTGGCTCCTCTCGGGTGAGGTGCGCACGACACCTGTCGCCGGGCTGGCCGACGCGATCGACGCGACAACCGACGCGGTGGCGTTCAGCCTGGTGCAGTCCTCCGACGGGGAGATCGCTGACTACAAGGCGGTCGTGGCGGCCGCCCGTGCGCACGGTGCGCTCGTCATCGTCGACGCGACCCAGGCATGCGGCTGGCTCCCGTTCGACGGGGCACTCGCCGACGTGGTGGTGGGTGGCGCGTACAAATGGCTGATGTCGCCGCGCGGCTCCGCCTTCGGCTATCTGGCACCCGAGCTACGCGAGCGCCTCACGCCATGGGCTGCCGGGTGGTACGCCGGGCAGGACGTGCACGAGTCCTATTACGGGCCGCCGCTGCGACTGGCCACGAACGCCCGGCGCTTCGACATCTCACCGTCGTGGTTCGCCTATGTCGGGACGGCACCCGCCCTGGAGTGCATCGAGGAGATCGGCGTGGAGGCGATCCACGAACACGACGTGCGGCTGGCCAACCGTTTCCGCGAGGGCCTCGGTTTGCCTGCGAGCGACACCGCGATCGTCGCCGTCGACATCCCGGACGCGCAGGAGCGGCTGGACCGGGCCGGCGTACGGGCCGCCGTCCGCGCCGGGCGTCTCAGAGCGTCCTTTCACGCCTACACCACCGATGCCGACGTGGATCTGGCACTAAATGCGCTGACGGTGTAAACCCTCCCCCCGCCTCCCGCGTCTATCGCAGTGCCGCCGACGAATTTGGGGAGGCACAGGTGGTCCTCGCGTACCGGGATCCGGATCGACAGGTCTTGCCACTGCTCCTGGTGAGGCCGCTCGCCTCGGTGTGCGGGGGGTCCTCCCGCCGGTGGCGGCCGGCGACGGCGTCCAGTGCGGCGCTGTCTGCTGGCCGCCGCCGGTAGGGAAGCCTCCTCGCTCAGCCCGGCTTAGGTGGAGTCGGCGAGGCCTGCAGCCACACCGCCGTGTCGGACGGGACCAGGCGGTCGGCGGTCAGCGGCCCGCTGGCGAGCAGCACATCGGCGCCGGCCGGCAAGGGCAGCGCTTCGGCACTCACGTTGACCAGGCAGGCGAAGCCGGGCTCACGGCCGAACGCCAGGCTGCCCTCGGGCGTGTCGTGCCAGGTCAAGGTGCCGTCACCCAGCGCAGCGTGCTCCCGCCGGATCCGCAGGGCCGAGCGGTAGAGCTCGAGAATCGATCCGGGGTCCGCGGTGAGCGCCTCGACGGTCTGCGACTTCCACTCGGCGGGCTGGGGCAGCCAGGGCGCAGCCGGCGCGTCGTCGGGGCTGAACCCGAACGGCGGCTCGCTGCCGGACCAGGGGATCGGCACCCGGCAGCCGTCCCGCCCCCGCTCGGTGTGCTCCGACCGCTCCCAGGTCGGATCCTGCCGCAGGTCGTCGGGCAGGTCCTCGACCTCGGCCAGCCCCAACTCCTCGCCCTGATAGACGTACGCGCCACCGGGCAACGCGAGGGTGAGCAACGTGGCAGCACGAGTCCGCCGCAGCCCCAGATCGAGATCAGCCGGTTGGCCGATCAACTCGTCGACCTTCTGCATCGAGGAAGGACTCTGCGTGCGGGCGTAGCGAGACACGTGCCGGACGACGTCGTGGTTGGACAGCACCCAGGTGGGCGGGGCACCCACTAGGGCGTGCTCGGCCAGGGTCTCCTCGATGACGTCCCGCAACGAGGCTGCCAGCCACGGCGCGCGCAGGTAGTCGAAGTTGAAGGCGGAGTGCAACTCGTCCTGGCGGACGTACATCGCCAGTCGTTCGGGCCAGTACAACCATGCTTCGGCCACGAAGACCCGCGGCGGGTCGTAGGAGTCGGCCAGCCTGCGCCACGAGCGGTAGACCTCGTGGACCTCGTCGCGGTCGACGTACGGATGGGCCAGCCACTCCACCCGGCCGCCGGAGCTGCCCAGGTCGCCGACCTCGGGGTAGGCCCGGCCCGCGATGTCGGGAAGGCCGCCCTCCTTGATCAAGCAGTTGGCGACGTCGATGCGGAAACCGTCGACGCCACGGTCGAACCAGAAGCGCAGCGTGTCCTCGAAGTCCTGTCGGACGTCCGGGGAGTCCCAGTTGAAGTCGGGCTGCTCGCGGGCGAACAGGTGGAGGTACCACTCCCCGGGCGTGCCGTCGGGTTCGACCACCCGGGTCCAGGCCGGCCCTCCGAACACGCTGGGCCAGTCGTTCGGCGGCAGCGAGCCGTCACCGCGCCCGGGACGGAAGTGGTAGCGCCTGCGCTCGGCGGAGCCGGGTGCGCTCGCCA
>JBAVXU010000361.1:0-7703 GCA_049698415.1 Mycobacteriales bacterium | reverse complement strand
GCGCAGGTGGCCTCCCTCGACGAGTGGGGCCTTGGCGGGCGAGGCTTCGGCACGTTCGTCGCGTGGTTCCTGATCGGCGGCGACCTCTACACCGCCTACACGTTCATCGCTGTGCCGGCCCTGATGTTCGCATCGGGCGCGCTGGGATTCTTCGCCGTGCCCTACACCATCATCATCTATCCGCTGGTGTTCGTGTTCATGCCACGGCTGTGGTCGGTGTGCCACCGGCACGGCTACGTCACGCCGGCTGACTTCGTCCGCGGGCGCTACGACTCCAAGGGCCTCGCCCTAGCCGTCGCGCTCACCGGCATCCTCGCGACGATGCCCTACATCGCCCTTCAATTGGTGGGCATCCAGGCCGTCCTCGAAGTGATGGGCATCGGCAGCACGAGCAACAAGTTCCTGCAGGACCTGCCACTGCTGATCGCGTTCGCGGTGCTCGCGGCCTACACCTACACCTCGGGCTTGCGAGCGCCGGCGTTGATCGCCTTCGTCAAGGACGCGCTGATCTACCTCGTCATCATCGTGGCGATCATCTATATCCCGTACAAGCTCGGCGGTTTCAGCAAGGCGTTCGGCGCTGCCGGGAACGTGTTGCCGACGAAGCCCACCAAGGGCGGGCTGCTGCTGGGCACCGCACAGATATGGCCGTACGCCACGCTGGCGCTGGGTTCGGCACTGGCGCTGTTCATGTACCCCCACTCGATCACCGCCGTGCTGTCCACAAAGGACCGCAACGTCGTACGCCGCAATGCCGCGATCCTCCCGGCCTATTCCCTGCTGCTCGGCCTCATCGCGCTGCTGGGCTACCTCGCGATCGCGGCCAAGGTCAAGCCGGTGGGTCTCGACGGCAAGGTCAACGCTCAGCTCGTCGTCCCGCAACTGTTCGAGAACATGTTCCCGAGCTGGTTCGCCGGTATCGCGTTCGCAGCGGTCGCGATCGGGGCGCTCGTACCGGCCGCGATCATGTCGATCGCCGCGGCCAACCTGTTCACCCGCAACATCTACCGGGAGTACTTCCACCGGTCCGCCGACCCGGCCCGGGAGGAGCAGGTCAGCAAGATCGTGTCGTTGCTGGTCAAGCTCGGCGCGCTGCTGTTCGTGTTCTTCCTCGACCGGACCGCGGCGATCAACTTCCAGCTGTTGGGTGGCGTCTGGATCCTGCAGACCCTCCCGGCGATCGTGATCGGGCTCTACACCCGGTGGTTCCACCGCTGGGCGTTGCTGCTCGGCTGGGCCGTCGGCATGGTCTACGGCAGCGTCGTCGCCTACCAGCAGGTCAACCCGCTGACGAAGCTGCACTTCGGCTCACCCAACGCCGACGTTCCCGGTCTGGGCGAGAAGGGCTACATCGCCCTGACGGCGCTGGTGCTGAACTTCGCGGTCGTCATCGTGGTCACCATCGTGCTCCGTGCCATGAAGGCGCCGGCCGGGACCGATGCCACCACGGACGACGACTACTGGGCCGACCAGGGGGATCCCCGCGTCGAGCGGATCCCGGAGCTGATGCAATAGGCGGATGAGCGCGGCTGGTGTGGTCCCGGGCTACCTCGTACGGGTGGCCCGGGACACCGACCACCAGGCGATCCGGGAGCTCACCGTCGGGGTCTACGTCGGCGAAGGCTACGCAGGACCGCACTACGTCCCGACTCTCGCCGATGTCGAGGGTCGGGCGGCGCACACCGAACTCCTCGTCGCCGATGGCGGCGGGCAGGTCGTCGGGGCGGTCGCACTGGCTGCCTCTGGCGGGCCGTACGCCGAGCTGGCCGGGCCGGGTGAGGCGGTGTTCCGGATGCTCGTCGTCGACCCGCAGTGGCGTGGCAGAGGCGTGGCGCAGGCGCTGGTGCAGGCCTGCCTCGAGCGCGCTCGGTCGGCCGGGTGTCAACGGATGGTGATCTCGACCGAGCCGATCATGCATGCCGCACACCGCCTCTACCAGAGGATGGGATTCGCCAGGGATCCCGGCCGCGACTGGACCCCCGTACCCGGGGTCGACCTGCTCGCCTATGTGATCGACCTGTGAGCGCCGCGTTCTGCGGTCATTGCCGCAACGATCCGGCCGTGGGCAGTCACGAGTTGTGTCAGCGGGCGCTGCTACTCGAGCCGCCGCGCTACTGCACGTTGTGCGGGCGGCGGATGGTCGTGCAGGTGACACCGCGCGGGTGGGCGGCGCGTTGCTCCGAGCACGGCACCACGACAGGGTGACCGATCAGGCGACGAGGCCGATCCGCCGCAACTCGACGGAGAGATCGTGCGGTGAGGTGGAGGCGAGCATCGCCGCTTCCTGGGTGATCGTGCCGTCGCGGATCAGGGCGACCAGGTGCTGGTCGAAGGTCTGCATGCCGTAGTACGCACCCTCGGCGATCAGCAGGCCGATGGTCGAGGTCTTCTCCGGGTCGGCGATCGCGTCGGCGATCCGGCCGGTGTTGATCGCGATCTCCATGGCCACGCAGCGACCGGCACCGTCGGCCCGAGGTACGAGGCGTTGGCAGACGATGCCACGCAGCGAACCGGCCAGGGCCAGCCGTACCTGCTTCTGCTCGTGCGGGGGGAAGAAGTCGATGACGCGGTTGACCGTTTCCTGCGCGTCTGTGGTGTGCAACGTCGACATGACGAAGTGACCGGTTTCGGCGGCCGACAGCGCGGCCTTGACAGTCTCGGGGTCGCGCATCTCGCCGACCAGGATCACGTCGGGGTCCTGGCGCATCGCGCCACGCAACGCGACCACGAAATTCTCGGTGTCGACGCGTACCTCGCGCTGATTGATCATCGACAGCTTGTCGAAGTGCAGGATCTCGATGGGGTCTTCGATGGTGACGATGTGCACCTGGCGCTCTTGGTTGATCAGGTCGATCATGCCGGCCAGAGTCGTGGTCTTGCCCGAACCGGTCGGGCCGGTGACCAGCACCAGGCCGCGGGGCTCGAGGGCGAGGGAGTTGAGCACCTCAGGCAGCCCGAGCGCCGACAGCGGCTGCGCTCCGACGCTGACCCGGCGAAAGACCAGCCCGACCGAACCGCGGGCGCGGAAGGCGTTGACCCGGAACCGGCCACAGCCGGGGATGGAGTGGGCGAAGTCGGCTTCGTTCGTCCGCCGGAAATGCTCCACGAGGTCCTCACGCATGACCTCGCTGACCATCAGTTCGGTGTCCTCGGCGGTCAGGTTGCGCGACTGGACGCGACGCAGGTGCCCGTCGATTCGGATCCGCGGAGCGGACCCCACCTTGCAGTGAAGGTCCGAACCTTGGGCCTCGACGAGGGCACGAAGGAAGGGTTCAACGCTCAGGGGCGGCTCAGAGGTCACTCTTGAGCCTTCGGCAGGTCGTGTAGCGGCCTTGAACGGCGGATCACGCCACCGCTCAGCCGATGACGGCTATGAGGTCGCCTTCCTGGACGACATCGCCCTCACCGACGGCCAATTCCGTCAGCGGCCCGCTGGACTCGGCCAGCACCGGGATCTCCATCTTCATCGATTCGAGGATCACCAGGGTGTCGCCGTCCTGGATGGAGTCCCCCTGCGCAACCAGCACCTTCCAGACGTTGGCCACCATTTCAGCGCGGATCTCCTCGGCCATGGACGCTCTCCTCCTGGGCTCTGACGGCGGATGCCATCCAACCATGCGCGACGCCTGCGTCATCAGGCGCGCAACCGGGCGATCAGGCCCGTGTCGTACTCCCCGCTCACAAATGCATCATCGGCGAGCAGTTCCTTGAAGAAGGGCAGGTTGTTCTTGGGCCCCTCGATGACGAAGCTGTCGACAGCCGTGGCGGCCCTCTCCAGTGCCGCCGGCCGATCTTCTCCCCACACGCAGAGCTTGGCCATCAGCGGGTCGTAGTACGGCGTCACGGTGTCCTCGGCGGCGTACCCGGCATCGACTCGTACGCCCTCACCCGACGGCTCCTCCCACCGCTGGATAGTGCCCGGAGAGGGCAGGAAACGGCGCGGATCCTCGGCATAGACGCGGAACTCGAAGGCATGGCCGTTCGGCGTCGGGGCGGTGACACCGAACGTCGGCGGCTGCCCGGCGGCGATCCGGATCTGCTCCTCGACCAGGTCCAGTCCGGTCACCAGTTCGGTCACCGGGTGCTCGACCTGCAGCCGGGTGTTCATCTCGAGGAAGTAGAAGTGCCCGGGGCGGGTGGTGTCGACGAGGAACTCGACCGTCCCCGCGCCCAGGTAGCCGACCGCCTCACCGGCGCGTACGGCCGCAGCGAGCATGGCCTCGCGAAGTGGCTGGTCGACACCCGGCGAGGGCGTCTCCTCGGCGACCTTCTGATGCCGGCGCTGTACGGAGCAGTCCCGCTCCCCCAGCGCGACCACCCGCCCGTCCGGCAGGCCCAGGATCTGCACCTCGACGTGACGGGCGGACGGCACGAACCTTTCGAGCAGGATCGCCGGGGACCCGAAGGAGCGTTCGGCCCGGTTGCGAGCGGTCTCGAATGCGGCCTGCAGCGCGCTGTCGTCCTCGACCACGGCCATGCCGATGCCGCCGCCACCGGCAGACGCCTTGACCATCAGCGGGTAGCCGACGTCGCCTGCCTGGGCGAGCGCGTCCGCCACGTCGGTCACCGCCTGGCGGGTGCCCGGCGCCACGGGCACGCCGGCATCGGACATCGCGTTGCGCGCCGCGACCTTGTCGCCCATCGCCTCCATGGCCTCGGGCGGTGGCCCGATCCAGACCAGCCCGGCGGCGATCACCGCACGGGCGAAGTCGGCGTTCTCGGCCAGGAAGCCGTATCCGGGATGGACGGCCTGCGCCCCGCTCTCGCGCGCCGCCGCCAGCAGGTTGTCGATGACGAGATAGGACTGCGCCGCCGGACCAGGCCCGATCGGCATGGAGACGTCGGCCATGCGGGTGTGCAGTGCCCCGTCGTCCGCCTCGGAGTGGACACCGATCGAACGCATCCCGAGTCGCCGGACGGTTCGCATGATCCGTACCGCTATCTCTGCGCGATTGGCTACTAGCACGCTGTCGAACATGCTCACGTCCTTGGACTGATTAGGGGCAATGTGGGGCACACTAGCGCCGTGGCTCTCGTTGTCGTCTGCGCCGTCATCGCACTCGCGGCCGCGTTGCTGGCGGGGGGCAACATCACCGCGGTCGAATCCGTGCCCTGGCAAGACGGAATCCTGCTCGGCGCGGCACTGTTCTGCCAAGTCGCCGGCGTCGTGCTCGGGCACGCGGGGCTGCCGGCCGGCCCGACCTATGCGGTGGCCTGCCTGGTCGGCGCGGTTCTGCTGGGAGTGGTGGCCCGGCGACACGGAAGCGTGGCCGGCACCGAACTCCTCGCGATCGGCCTGTTCCTCAACTTCGCCGTCATCGCACTCAACACCAACATGCCGGTCTCGGCCTACGCGCTGGCCCGCGCCGGTGCTCCCGCCCAGGGCGCGACCGACATCCGGCACGAACCCGCGACCGGCGAGACCACCCTGGGGCTGCTCGCAGAGGTGATCCCGGTGCCGCTGCCGGGCCATCCCGAGGCGGACAGCCTCGGTGACCTGCTTGTGGCGGCCGGTCTCGGACAACTGATATTCGTGGCCGTACGCCGGCGCCGAAAGGTCTCAGAAGCAACCGAGCCCGCCAAGCCAGAGGTGCTCACCCAGCACTAGCCGACGAAGTGCTGCTCGGCGTAGACCTGAAGTGCGTCGCGGACGAACGCCGCCGTGCCGGCGCCGTGCTTGTCGTAGTTCGCCGCAAACCTCGGGTCCTCGACGTACATCTCTGCCAGCCCGACCAGGTGGTCCCTGGTGAGGTCCGTGGTTGTCGACAGCCAGTCGACCTGGCGCTGCGCGATCGCCTGTGCCTGCTCGCTGCCGGCCGGAATTCCGGCCAGGTGCGCGCGGCCGAAATCCGCCGCGATCTCGAGCTGGCGCTGCTGAAACTCCGCCTGCTCCTGGTCGGACAACGATCGCCACCACGCGTCACTGTTCTGATAGGCCTCACGACCCCATCGCTGGGTGACCTCGTCTTCGTACTGCGTGTGGTCGAAGCCGTCGAATGCGTCCTCGGGCATGAGTTGCTCGCCACCTTCCGTCTTGCGCAGGGTTGTCCTCACCGACGCGATCTGGCGTCCGATGCGCTCGCGCTCGGCTTCCAGCAGCGACAGGTGGGTACGCAGCGCGGCGCCGGTGTCCTGCTCCGCTGCCAGGACCTCGGCGATGGCCGGAAGGCCGAGGCCGAGCTCCCGCAGCAGCAGGATCCGTTGCAACCGGACCAGGCCGGCCTGGTCGTAGAAGCGATAGCCGTTGGCGCCCACCCGGCTGGGCTGCAGCAGGCCGAGCTGCCCATAGTGGCGCAGGGTGCGACTCGTCGTCCCGGCCTTGCGCGCGATGTCTTGGATCGACCATTCCATGGCGCGCTCCCATCTATCTCGTCGGTGACTACGACGGTAGATGTTGACGCAACGTCAATGTCAAGCGCGTGGTTGCGCGCGATGTGGCCTGGATCAGTGCTCGACGCCGGCGTCGCGAAGCTGGTCGCGCAGCTTCAGCCGCAACGAGTCCGGCGCGGCGTCGTTGCCGCAGCAACGGTTGACCAGCTTCTTGACCTCGGCCTCGATGCCGAACTCCCGAAGGCACGGTCCGCACTCGTCGAGGTGCTCGGCGATCTTGGCCCGCTTGCCTTCGTCGCACTCATTGTCGAGATAGAGGTAGACCTTGCCCAACACCTCACGGCAGTCGAGCTCATGTGGCTTGCCACAACTCATGAGGACTTCTCCTCGGGGAGTGAGTCATCGATCGTGTCGCCAGGGCGAACGATGCCGCGATCCACGGCGTACTTCTCGAGCAACTGGCGCAGATTGCGCCGGCCGCGGTGCAGCCGGGACATCACGGTGCCGATCGGCGTTTCCATGATCTCGGCGATCTCCTTGTAGGCGAACCCCTCGACGTCGGCGAGGTAGACCGCCATCCGGAACTCGTCGGGGAGCTGCTGCAGTGCGTCCTTGACGTCGGAGTCGGGCAGGTGGTCCAGAGCTTCGGTCTCGGCCGAGCGCAGGCCGCGCGACGTGTGCGACTCGGCCGCCGCGAGCTGCCAGTCCTCGATATTTTCCGTCGGGCTCTGCTGCGGCTGCCGCTGCTTCTTGCGGTAGGAGTTGATGTAGGTGTTGGTCAGGATCCGATAGAGCCAGGCCTTGAGGTTGGTGCCTTCCTGGAACTGGTGGAAGGCGGCGAAGGCCTTGACGTAGGTCTCCTGGACGAGGTCCTCGGCGTCGGCAGGGTTGCGCGTCATCCGCAGGGCAGCGGAATACAGCTGATCGAGGAAAGGCAGCGCATCGCGCTCGAATCGCACATTTTGCTGCGAAGCGCTCTCTTCGCTGGCTTCTTCGACGGTCGGGCCGGACACCTGCGCCACCTTTATCGACGGGGGACTTTTCACCGTCGAGCCTAACTGCAGCCCCTGACGCTCCCCGAACGGCGTCCACGGGCGCCACCTGCGGAGCGGGGCGTCTGTCGTGGGCAGCGAGCGGTTCATCGATCCCTCCGGGCCGGATGGCTGTCTTAGCCAACAACTCCCGGCGAGGATTGTTCCCGACCAGGCGCTCGCGCGTACGGCTAACGCGCGACTGCCAGCGAGTCCAGCCAGGCCCTGACCACCCCTTCCACCTCGGCGGCGCCCGCCCGCAGCGAGTGATCCGCTCCCTCGATCACGTGCACGGTCACCCCGTCGGAGGGCTCGGGAACGCCGAACGGGTCGCGCGCACCG
>JBAVXU010000360.1:0-2423 GCA_049698415.1 Mycobacteriales bacterium | reverse complement strand
GGCGTCGTGCATGGCTGCTGGTAAGTGATTGAATGCCATCGCGGCTGGCGACCGTCCTCCGGCTCCGCCGGGGAGACCTGCTGGGCGGCCGCTCGATAGCAAGGTGCTGGAGGATCCGTGGACCTGTCCCTGTCGACTCGCAATGTGTCCGGCCCCGGTGGCGACCGTACGGTCGTCGAGGTCGGTGGCGAGATTGATGTGTATACCGCGCCCAAGCTGCGCGAGCAGTTGGTCGAGTTGGTGAACGACGGCAGCTACCACCTGGTCGTCGACATGGAGGGCGTGGACTTCCTCGACTCCACCGGCCTCGGTGTGCTCGTCGGGGGCCTGAAGAAGGTGCGCGCCTACGACGGGTCGATGGAGCTGATCTGCTCCCAGGACCGCCTGCTCAAGATCTTCCGGATCACCGGACTCGCGAAGGTCTTCACGATCCATGACTCGGAGGCCGGCGCGCTCGGCGCCTGAGCCTCCTCGAGGGCTCCACACCGCTCCAGGAACGGCTCGCCCACCCGGTGAGCCCATGTGCGGTGTCGCCTCCAGCTACCCGTAGACTCCCCGGCTGTCATCCACAGACGTAACTCCCGAGGAGAATCATGACCGGGTTGAACCCGCTCGTCGTTCACCTCAGTGGCGGAAACCTCGTGCTGGTCGTCATCGTCCTCCTGATCGCCCTCGGCGCGCTCGGGATGGCCGTGATCTTCCGCAAGGAGGTCCTCTCTGCCGCTGAGGGCACCGACAACATGCAGAACATCGCCCACGCGGTGCAGGAAGGCGCCAACGCCTACCTCCAGCGCCAGTTCCGGACCCTCGCGGTGTTCGCCGTGATCGCGTTCGTGGCGCTGCTCGCGTTGCCCGCTGACGACATCGGGGTGCGGATCTTCCGGTCGGTGTTCTTCCTGGTCGGCGCGGGATTCTCCGCCGCGATCGGCTATCTGGGCATGTCCCTGGCGGTGCAGGCCAACGTACGGGTTGCCGCTGCCGCCAACACCGTGGGCCGCGACCCGGCCATGAAGATCGGCTTCCGGACCGGTGCCTTCGTCGGCATGGCGACCGTGGGGCTCGGTCTGCTCGGCGCCTCGATCGTGGTGCTGGCCTTCGGCAACGAGGCCCCCAAGGTGCTCGAGGGCTTCGGCTTCGGGGCGGCGCTGCTGGCGATGTTCATGCGCGTCGGCGGCGGCATCTTCACCAAGGCCGCAGACGTCGGTGCCGACCTCGTGGGCAAGGTGGAGCAGAACATTCCCGAGGACGACCCCCGCAACGCCGCCACCATCGCCGACAACGTCGGCGACAACGTCGGTGACTGCGCGGGCATGGCTGCCGACCTCTTCGAGTCCTACGCCGTCACGCTGGTTGCGGCCCTCATCCTCGGCTCGACGGTCTTCGGGTCCAAGGGTCTTGTCTTCCCGCTGATCGTCCCCGCGATCGGTGCCGTCACCGCCGTGCTCGGCGTCTACATCACGACGCCGCGGCCCGGTGAGAGCGGGCTGACCACGATCAACCGGTCCTTCTACATCTCGGCCGCTGTCGGTGCCGTCCTGTCCGTGATCGCGGCCTTCCTCTACCTGCCGGGCAGCTTCAGCGAGCTCGGCCTCGGTGGGGTCGACGGCAACCCGCGCGTGATCGCCGCGTCCGCCGTCGTGATCGGCATCGTGATGGCCGCCGGCATCCTGGCGCTGACCGGCTACTTCACCGGAACCGAGTACCGCCCCGTCAAGGACGTCGGCGCGACTTCGATCACCGGTGCGGCCACGGTCATCCTCAGTGGTCTCGCGGTGGGCTTCGAGTCCGCGGTCTACACGACCCTGGTCATCGGCGCCGCCGTGTTCGGTGCTTTCCTTCTGGGCGGCGCGACCCTCACGGTCTCGTTGTTCGCGGTGGCACTCGCCGGCACCGGCCTGCTGACCACTGTCGGTGTGATCGTCGCGATGGACACCTTCGGTCCGGTCTCCGACAACGCGCAGGGCATCGCCGAGATGTCCGGTGACGTCAGCGCGGAGGGGGCACAGATCCTCACCGAGCTCGACGCCGTTGGCAACACCACCAAGGCGATCACCAAGGGCATCGCGATCGCGACCGCCGTCCTCGCTGCGACGGCCCTGTTCGGGTCGTACTCCACCTCGGTGGCCGAGGCGTTGGTCAAGGCGCGCCCGACCCGGGGCGAGTTCAGCGCCACCGACTTCTTCGTCTACAACCCGGGCGTGCTCGTGGGCATCCTGCTCGGTGCCGCGGTGGTGTTCCTCTTCTCCGGGCTGGCCATCAACGCGGTCGGCCGCGCTGCCGGCGCGGTGGTCCTCGAGGTGCGCCGCCAGTTCCGCGAGATCCCCGGGATCATGGAGGGCACCGGTCGTCCCGAGTACGGCAAGGTCGTCGACATCGTCACCCGCGACTCGCTCCGCGAGCTGGTCACCCCCGGTGTGCTGGCC
>JBAVXU010000359.1:0-4779 GCA_049698415.1 Mycobacteriales bacterium | reverse complement strand
GCGATCTACTGCTCCGCTGCCGGGGTGGCCAGCTTCGCTGTCATCGGCCTGCGCTGAGGATCGACGCACCGCAGAGCCTTCCGGAGGTTCGGCCCACGGACAAGTGACTTTGTACCCTGCCGAGTGTTGTCGCCAGAGCACACGCTGATGTCATGTATGACCAACCGATCGTCCAGCGGCTCGACCGCGCCGACTGCTTGCGCCTGCTCGGCGGGGCGCAGTTCGGTCGGATCGTTTACACGGTGAAGGCACTGCCGGCTGTTCAACCGGTCAACTTCGTGGTGCGAGACGACAGCGTGATCATCCGCACCCAGAGCGAATCCAAGCTTGCCACGGCGGTTTCCAATCGCGTCGTGGCGTTCCAGGTCGACGACATCGACTCTGAGACACAGTCCGGTTGGAGTGTCAGCGTTGTCGGCCACTGTTACGAAGTGGAGACATCGGCCGAGGTCGAGGAGCTTCGCCGATCCGGTCCGCAAGCCTGGGGCAACCCGCGCGGCGAGCGGTTCATCGGGATTCGCATCGAGCAGATCACCGGTCGGTGGCTGCACTCGCCCGCGCTGCCATCGCGCTGAGCGTTCGGCGAATTCTGCCAACGAGCCGCTAGCACAGAACCTCCGCGACGGGCCGTCGATTGGTGGGCCCAGGCGCCGCTCCGGCAGGCTTCCACCCCACGCGAACGACCATCTGTGGTTCGGCCTGCCACGACAGCAGGTCGCGCATCCGCTGCCGCAGGACCGGCCAGTCCACTGCCTGCGACACCGCGCTGCTCGCCAGCCCGAGGCGCTCGGCTTCGACCATGAGCCGGGCCATTGCCTCGCCGGCGCGGAGTGCGGCCAGCGAACCGCCAATGTCGGTCATGATCACCGCGATGATCGGATGCTCGTCGGTGCCGATCCCGATGGGAAGGCGGCCGGTCGTGCTGACCTCGAAGTCGCGCAGCGGTATGTCGGCGTGCCGCACGGCACCGCTCAGGTGGGGAACGGCCGTCGGTGGCACCCCGTCCGCGGTCACCTCGTCCGGACGGGTCCACTGGGCAAGTTCGGTGCGGTAGTCGGCGTCGCGGCGCTGCGCGCGGTCTGCCTGTGACACGACGACCGCCAGGTTGAGCGCTTCGTCGGGTTTCGAAACCATGTGCAGGAACACGCCTTCCTGGGCGACGGCCGCCTCCAACTGGTCGAGCAGTTCGGTTCCCACCGGACGGTCGGCGAACGGCCGGCGCTCGCTGCGTCGTCGCTGCGCCGCCGCCATCCGATCGATGACCGCCTGATCGGGCGGGGAGTACGTCGTCGTGCGCACCCGGGCGAGGAAAGTCGGGTCCGTCGGGGAGGGTAGGCGCTCGACCGTGGTCAACCAGCCGCTGCCACGCAGGCCCAGAATCGCCAGTTCGAGCGCCGCCCCACAACTGATGAGCTGGCCGTGGCCGTCCGGGTCGGCAGCCGACAGTCGCCGCTCGGGGTCCGCGTACAGATCGAACCCGTCATCTACCAGCCGCCACAGCCACGGCTGGCTGTTGTGAATCGAAGGGGCGCGGGTGCCCAACCCGATGGCGAGGTACAGGTCGGCCCGACCTGGCCGCGCGGGAGTGCCGGAAGCGGTGCGGACCTGTTCGCCGCTCATTCGATCTCCGTTCATGCCGGCCGGGTGGATGCCTCAGGTACGACAGCGACCGGGCAGTGCGCGTGGTGCACCACCTGCGTCGACACCGAGCCCATCAGCAGGCGCGCGAATCCTCCGGCGCCCCGGCTGCCAACGACCACCAGGTCCGCGGTTTTCGACAGATCGACCAGCAGTTGCGCCGGTTCCCCTTCGATGGCCTGGGCCACCGACTCGATCGCCGCGCTGTCGTGTCGCCCGACCAGCGCTCGCCGCAACGCATCATCTGCGACCCGCTCCGCATCCGCCTTCAGGGCCGCTGAATTGACCATCATCGGGTAGGCCACGCCGAGCGGGGTGTTCAGCTGCGGCTTGCGCCAGGCATGCACGACCCTGAGCCGGGCACCTCTCTGGGCCGCTTCGTCCACCGCCCACTCCAGCGCCCGCGATGCGGCCACCGAGTCGTCTATGCCGACGACGATCTCAGCCATGACCAACCTCCTCCGAAGACTCTCCTAGCCCGACTATTCAGGGCATCAGCCGTTCGGGGCAGGGCTAGACGTCCCATGTCGACGGGACGTTCGTCCCGCCCCGACTCGGCCCGACCGACCACCGCTCGTGGCGCCGGAGCGTAGGTTTGGCATTGGTGACAAGAGCGGAAGGCCGTCGTGAGATGTCAACACCTGACCCCGCTGCGCCACCCCGCGACGAGAGCGAGAGCATCCTTCCGGATCTGAGCGGGCTGCGGATGCACACGCTGCTGAGGGAGTTGGTCGACCGAGCGCAGGTCGAGGAGTCTCGGGTCCACCGACTGCTCGACGCGGTCGTGTCCGTCACCAGCGACTTGTCCCTGCCCGACGTGCTGCGACGGATCGTGCGCTCGGCGACCGAGTTAGTGGGCGCCAAGTACGCCGCGGTGGGAGTCATCGGGCCGGACCGCAAGCTCATCGAGTTCGTCCACCAAGGCATGGATGACGAAACGCGCGGGCGCATCGGCGATCTGCCGACCGGCAAAGGAATTCTCGGGCTGCTCATCGACGAGCCGCAGCCCATCCGGTTGCACGACCTGTCCGAACATCCGCAGTCGTTCGGGTTCCCGCCGAACCATCCGCCGATGGGCAGCTTTCTCGGCGTTCCGATCCGCGTACGTGGTGAGGCATTCGGCAACCTCTATCTCACCGAAAAGGCCGGCCGGGCAGATTTCACGGAAGAGGACGAGGAGATCGTTGTCGCCCTCGCCGCCGCTGCCGGAATCGCTCTGGAGAACGCCCGCCTCTTCGAGCAGACGGTACGGCGTGAGCGCTGGCTCGAAGCGTCGATGGAGATCACGGCCAGTCTGCTGGCGGGGGCCGCTTCGCGCGAGGCGTTGGGCCTGATCGCCAGCCGGGCGCGAAGCGTGGCTGACGCCGCACTCGTCGTTGTTGCCCTGGTCCCACCCGACACCGATTACTTGGTGATCGAGGTGGCCGACGGCCCACTTGCTCCCTACCTGACAGCCGGCCACGTGCCGCTGCACGGGACGACCATTGGTGACGTGATTGCCACCGGTCAGCCGCAGATGATCGCCGATCTCACTGCGATTTCACGGCTGACCCGCATGCTGACCGATGCACCTGAGCACATGACGCGTCTCGGCCCGGCCGTGCTCGCCCCGCTCGCCGTCGGCGATCTCACGCTCGGTGTGCTGCTTGTCGTGCGCGCGCAGAACGGCCTCCCTTTTGCTGACTCCGACATGCGCATGGTCGCGGCCTTTGCAGGCGACGCCGCGCTGGCATTGGAGTTCGCTCGTGCCGAGCATGATCGGCAGCAACTAGCCGTGCTGCAGGACCGCGACCGCATCGCTCGTGACCTGCATGATCTGGTCATCCAACGACTCTTTGCCGTCGGGCTGGGTCTGCAGGGCATGACGCGGTTCGTGTCCCAGCCCGATGCCGCGGCGCGGTTGGCAGGTTTCGTCGGCGATCTCGACGAGACCATCGGAGAGGTCCGGCGGACGATCTTCTCCCTGCAGCAGGAGCCCGAGGCGACGCCCTCGGGCCTCCGCGCCAAGGTCTTGCAAGTGGCGTCCGAGTCGGCAGCCGCACTCGGATTCGAGCCCCATGTCCGGCTCGAAGGGCCGATCGACACGCTGGCCGGTGCCGACATGACAGCCGACCTGGTGGCGACCCTGCGTGAGGCCCTGTCCAACGTCGCCCGTCATGCTGGGGCCAAGAGCGCGGAAGTGGTCGTCGTGGCCGATTCGGCAACCGGCGAGATTCGGCTGCAGGTCAGTGATGACGGCGTAGGCATGCCCACGGAAGTCTCCCGGCGCAGCGGACTGTCGAACATGAGCGACCGGGCCGAGCGGCACGGTGGCGGGCTGGTCATCGAGTCCTCGCCCGGGGGTGGTACGACCTTGCGCTGGGGAACCAGCACGGACTAGCCGCCGAGAGACGTTCCGTCGCTGGTTCCGAGCCTTCGCTCCGCAGCAAACACGGCCGCCTCGGTTCGACGTTGCATTCCGAGTTTGCGCAGCAGGCCGGACACGTAGTTCTTGACGGTCTTCTCGGCAAGGAACATGCGCTCTGCGATCTGACGGTTGGTCATCCCGGCAGCGATGAGGCCGAGGATGCGGCGCTCCTGCTCGGTGAGGCTCGCGTAGCGGGGATCCTCGGCCACCGGGTTGCGCAGTCGCTCCAGCACCTTGGCGGTCAGCTTCGGGTCGAGCAAGGATTCACCCGCCGCCAGCCTGCGGATCGTCCCCACCAGGTCGGTCCCCTTGACCTGCTTGAGGAGGTATCCGGCAGCACCGGCCATGATCGCGTCGAACAGCGCCTCGTCGTCGGAGAAAGACGTCAGCATGAGGCAGGCAGGCGGTGGCTCGATGGAAGATCTGATGTCTCGGCAGACGCTCACGCCGTTGCCGTCCGGCAGGCGTACGTCCAGGATCGCGACGTCGGGCCGCAAGGCGGGGATGCGGGCGAGTGCCTGGGCGGCGTTGGCCGCCTCGCCCACCACGTCGATGTCGTCTTCATCGTTCAGCAACGAGGTCAGCCCACGCCGGACAACCTCATGGTCGTCGAGCAGGAACACCTTGATCATGCCTGGCTGCCGACTTTCGCTTTGGTCGCGCCGACGGGAACGACGACGACCGGACACGGTGCGCTCAGCACGGCGATTCGACTGATCGACTCACCTACGACG
>JBAVXU010000358.1:0-4940 GCA_049698415.1 Mycobacteriales bacterium | reverse complement strand
CCGGGATCTCAACTGGATCATCCGCGACGGCGAGCGGGCCAAGAACCACCTGCTCGAGGCCAACCTGCGCCTGGTCGTGTCGCTGGCCAAGCGCTACACCGGCCGCGGGATGGCGTTCCTGGACCTGATCCAGGAGGGCAACCTCGGCCTGATCCGCGCGGTGGAGAAGTTCGACTACACCAAGGGTTACAAGTTCTCGACCTACGCCACCTGGTGGATCCGGCAGGCGATCACCCGTGCGATGGCCGACCAGGCCCGCACCATCCGGATTCCGGTCCACATGGTCGAGGTCATCAACAAGCTGGGCCGGATCCAGCGCGAACTCCTGCAGGACCTCGGGCGCGAGCCCACTCCCGAGGAGCTTGCCAAGGAGATGGACATCACCCCCGAAAAGGTGCTCGAGATCCAGCAGTACGCCCGGGAGCCGATCTCGCTGGACCAGACCATCGGTGATGAGGGTGACAGCCAGCTGGGCGACTTCATCGAGGACAGCGAGGCCGTCGTCGCTGTCGACGCGGTGAGCTTCACCCTGCTTCAGGACCAACTCACCTCGGTCCTTCAGACGCTTTCCGACCGCGAGGCAGGCGTGGTTAGGCTGCGTTTCGGCCTCACCGACGGCCAACCGCGCACCCTCGACGAGATCGGCCAGGTCTACGGCGTGACCCGGGAGCGGATCCGGCAGATCGAATCCAAGACGATGTCGAAATTGCGCCACCCGTCA
Source organism: Mycobacteriales bacterium (assembly GCA_049698415.1). GTDB lineage: Bacteria > Actinomycetota > Actinomycetes > Mycobacteriales > QHCA01 > QHCA01. The sequence continues at coordinate 4,219 of JBAVXU010000358.1, read as the reverse complement.
CGCTCACAGGTGCTGCGGGATTACCTCGACTGAGCCGCTCCAGATCGTCCTCTCGCGCGCCGATGGTCGGGTATGGCAAGCGATGGAGCGGGGAACGCCTTCGAGATGCTAGCTGCCCAGGCCTACGACGAATTCGCCGTGACCGAGGTCATCCGGCCCTCGGCGGTCCTCGGCGAGTCAGCCGCCCGCGCTGTGCTGGTCGAGATGGCGTTCCGCGACGTCAACGCCGAGGGCCACTGGCATGCCAGGCCGGCCGAATGGCGCCGATACGACCGGCCGTGGCCGGCCAAGGCCGGCACCGCAGTTCACGATGACCAGGCCGACCACGGCGAGTCCAAACTGCTGGGAACGATCATGGTCGCCTACGGCACGCCGACGAAGTACGAGATCACGATCTATCGAGCCACCATCACGGCCGCAGGCACCGAGCAGGGCTGGACCGTCGAGAACCTGTGCGACGAAGCCCTCAGTTTCGGCGGCCTGACACTCGCCACCTGCCCGCGGACCAACCTGGCCCCGCCACCCCGACCATTCCGGTTTTGACCAACTGGGGACGGCTCGGCAGGGAACGAAACACATTCCGCTCCTAGCGGACATGCCGGTCCGGCGTTACGAGTCGGCAACATCGGCATGGCATGGTGATGATCGGGAACGACGGACGTCGCGCGTCTGTTGTCTCAGTACGGGCCCCTTCCGGTTTGGCCCGCCGGCCGAGCAGAGAGGACGTTGAGTGTCCACAACATTGACACCCACCACCGAGCTCACGGCCGCTGACCGCTGCGATCGTTGCAGCGCCCAAGCTCGAGTCCGGGCCATCTTGCCTGGCGGCAGTGACTTAATGTTTTGCAACCACCACGCACAGCAATACGAAGAGCAGCTCCGCAAGGTCGCCGTGCGCATCATCGAGTCCGAGCTCCCGCTCGATGACGACGTTCCCGCAGCTCAGGACTCCTGACACCGGCCTGATCGCGCGTCGAGCACACCGGTAGGCAGTTCTGCCTACGCATGCCCGTACGGTGACGCTTGTGACCAAGCTGTCCAGTGCGGCGCCGGTGGCGCGCGCCGCCCGGCTAGCAGACGGCCGGATCAGGAAGCTGATGACCGAAACCGCCATCGGGGCATGGCGGGACCGGATCTTCGGTTTGTCGGCCGAGGCGGCCTTCTGGCAACTGCTGTCGATGCCGCCACTCATCCTGGCGCTGCTCGGCGGGCTCGGCTACTTCAGCGACGCCCTGGGCGCGGGCACTGTCGAAGCGATCGAGGCTCGCATCGTGCGGGCCGCGAGCGGGGTGGCGGCCCCGAACGTGGTCGACAACATCATCGTTCCCACCCTGGAACAGGTACTTGGCCGGGGTCGCGCCGACGTGGTCAGCATCGGGTTCCTGATCAGTCTGTGGGCCGGGTCCTCGGCGATGGCGACCTTCGTCAACACCATCACGATCGCCTATGGGATGCGCGACCTGCGAGGGGCCGTACGAAGCCGCGTGCTCGCCCTCTGGCTGTATATCGTGTCGCTGGTCATGCTGATCGTCCTGCTGCCGTTGCTGGTCATCGGGCCGACCCAGCTCCGCCGCAGCACCCCGGAGAATTGGCGGCTGATCACCGACGATCTCGTCAAGATCGGTTACTGGCCGGTGGTCGGCGGGCTGCTGCTTTTCGGGCTCGCCGCGCTGTACCACTACGCCACGCCGATCCGGCTCAGATGGCGCCGGGCCTTTCCCGGCGCGGTGCTCGCCGTCCTGCTCTTCGTCGCCGGGTCGTCGCTGCTGCGGCTCTACATCTCGATCGTCGTCGGCAAGGCACTCCCCTATGGCGCCCTGGCGGCTCCGATCGCCGCGCTGCTGTTCTTCTACGTCCTCGCATTGGCGGTGCACGTCGGGGCCGAACTCAATGCGACGATGGAGCGACTGTGGCCGCGGGGTCCCAAGCCGACCCGCATCGACCGGCTGCGCTCAGCCCTGAGTAACGGCGACGGTGGCGACGACGCGACGGAATGACCGTGGCAGCGGGGTTACTTGGGCAGGCCGGCGTAGATCTCGGCGCAGCGCGGGCACACCGGTGAGCCCGGCTTTGCCGCACGGGTGACCGGGAACGTCTCGCCGCAGAGCGCGGTGACATGAGAACCCATGACTGCGCTCTCGGTGATCTTCGCCTTGCGGACGTAGTGGAACAGACGGTCGCCGGTGTCTGCGTCGGTCTCTTTGGGGCGGACCTGGGTTTCGGTCGTCATGCCCGCATGATGCCATGCTGCGATGACATGGGTACGGTTCCCGCACTGTGAACGAGGACCACACCCCCCATCAGCCGGCCCACCTGTACGTCGCCGACGACGTCGCCGCGGCGATCGAGGCGGGCCGCCCGGTGGTGGCACTGGAGAGCACGCTGATCAGCCACGGTCTGCCCCGACCGGACAACATCGTGGTCGCCCGCCAGGTCGAGGCGACGGTGCGCCGTCAGGGTGCCGTGCCCGCCACCATCGGCGTCCTCGACGGCCGGGTGATCGTGGGTCTGGACGACGCCCAGCTGGAGCACCTGGCCACCAGCGACGAAGTGATCAAGGTCAGCCTGCGTGACCTTGCACCGGCGGTCGCAGCGGGGCGGACCGGGGCCACCACGGTGGCCAGCACCGCCGCCGTCGCAGCGCGGGTGGGGATCAGCGTCTTCGCCACCGGCGGCCTCGGTGGGGTCCATCGTGGAGCGCGCGAGACCTGGGACGAGTCGGCTGACCTGCTCGCCCTCGCGGCGACCCCGGTCACCGTGGTGTGCTCCGGAGTGAAGTCGATCCTCGACGTCGCCGCGACACTCGAGCGGATCGAGTCGCTGTCGATCGACCTGGTCGGCTACCGCACCAGCAGGTTCCCCGGCTTTTACCTAACCGACTCGGGCTTTCCCGTCCCGTGGCAGGTCGACAGCGCCGAGGAGGTCGCCGACCTGATGAGGGTGCGACACGACTTGGCACTGCGCCCCGGCGCTCTGATCGTCGCCAACCCGCTGCCACCGGGCAAGCAGGTCGACCCCGCAATGCACGAGCGGGTGCTGGCCGAGGCACTCGCTGCCGCGGCTGCCGGCGGGGTGACCGGCAAAGACGTCACCCCCTATCTCCTCGCCCATTTCCACCGATCGACACAAGGTCAGAGCATGGAGGCCAACGTGGCAATCATTTTGGGCAATGCGGCGCTGGGCGCCGACATTGCGGTCGCGGCCGGGCGCCGATGAGCCGCGTCATCGTCGTCGGTGACCTGGTCACCGACGTGCTCGTACGAACCACCGGACCGCTCAGCCAGGGCAGCGACACGATGGCAGCGATCGTGCAGCGCGGTGGCGGAGCGGGAGCCAACACCGCGTGCTGGCTCGCCGAGTGCGGAGTCGATGTCGCCCTCATCGCGCGGGTGGGCGGCGACGAGGTAGGCCGGGCGCGCATCCTCGAGTTGTTCGGGGCCAACGTCGAGGCGATCGTCGCGGTCGACCACGACGCGGCCACCGGCACTGTCGTCGTCCTGGTCGATGCCGACGGTGAGCGGACCATGCTCAGCGACCGGGCAGCCAGCCTGCGGCTGTCGGTCGAAGACATCGACGCCCGGGTGTTCGAACCCCGCGCCCACCTGCATCTGTCCGGCTACGTCCTGCTCGACGAACACTCCCGCGGCGCAGCGTTGTACGCCCTCGAGCGGGCGCGTGACCACGGCATGACGGTGTCCGTCGATGCAGCGTCGGCCGCTCCGCTGGCAGCCGCCGGCCCGGAGGCGTTCATGTTGTGGACCGCCGGGGCGGACCTGCTGCTTGCCAATACGGCTGAGGCCCGGGTACTGACCGGCTGCGCCGACGCGATGTCAGCGGCGACGACGCTGGCCGCGAGCTATCGGATCGCCGTGGTCAAGGACGGCGCGGCCGGCGCTTTCTGGGCCAGCGGCGAGGACCTGCGCCACTGCCCGGCAGAACCCGCGCATGTGCTGGACACGACCGGCGCCGGCGATGCCTTCGCCGCGGGGCTGCTCTCGGACTGGCTTGCGCCGGGTTCGACGCCGGACTCCGCCTTGGTCGCCGGCAGTTCGATCGCGGCGACCGCCGTGTCTGTGCCGGGCGGACGCCCTATTGCTCGATGACGTTGCGGTCGGGCGACTCGACAGCGCGTTCGCGGCCCCGGCCGATCGTCGCGCGCCGGAACCTGCTGGGTCGCAGCGGCGGCCTGTCGTTGGCGATGAGCACCGCCATCCACGGC
>JBAVXU010000357.1:0-13628 GCA_049698415.1 Mycobacteriales bacterium | reverse complement strand
GCACAGCCGCTGCTGCTGGCCGCCGGACATTCCGGCGCCTGGCTTGCCCAGCCGGTCCTTGACCTCGGTCCAGAGGTTGGCGGCCCGCAGTGACCGCTCGACCGCCTCCTCGAGGTCGGCCTTCTTGCGTACGCCGTTGAGCCGCAGCCCGGCCGCCACGTTGTCGAAGATCGACATCGTCGGGAACGGGTTGGGTCGCTGGAAGACCATTCCGATGGTCCGGCGCACGGCGACCAGGTCGACGTCGGGGGCGTAGATGTTGGCGTCGTCGAGGAGCACCTCACCCTCGACCCGCGCGCCGGGGATGACTTCGTGCATGCGGTTGAACGACCGCAGCAGCGTGGACTTGCCGCAGCCGGAGGGACCGATGAGGGCGGTGACCGTCTTGGGTTCGATGACGAGGCTGACGTCGGCGACCGCCATGGTCGCCCCGTAGAAGCACGAGAGGCCGATCGTCTCGATGCGCTTTGCCATCCTCGGGGTTACCTCCGGGCCAAGGTGTTGCGACGGGTCAGGAGCCGGGCGGTGACATACAGCAGAACAACGATCAGGATCAGTGTGAGGGCACCCGCCCAGGCCCTGTCAACCGAGACGTCGAACGCCGACTGGGTCTGCTGGAAGACCAGCAGCGGCAGACCGCTCTGCGACCCGTCGAACGGGTTGACGTGGATGAAGTTGTTGCCGAACGCGGTCAGCAGCAAGGGAGCGGTCTCACCGGTCACCCGGGCGACCGCCAGCAGGATCCCGGTGGTGATGCCGGTGAGCGCGGTCGGCAGGACGATCGAGACGATAGTGCGCCATTTCGGCACACCGAGGGCATAACTCGCCTCGCGGAGCGTGTCCGGGACCAGTCGGATCATCTCCTCGGCGGTGCGCACGACCACCGGCAGCATGAGGATCCCCAGCGCCAGGGCGGCGGCGAATCCCGAGAAGCCGCGGCGCAGCGCGACCACCCAGAACGCGAAGATGAACAACCCGGCGACGATCGAGGGCACCCCGGTCATCACGTCGATGAAGAAGCGCAGGGAGCGCGCCAGCCGCCCCCGGCCGTACTCCGTGATGTAGATCGCGACCAGCAGACCCAGCGGAACGGCCATCAGGGTGGCCAGGCCCACCTGCTCCAGCGTGCCCATGATCGCGTGATAGGCGCCGCCGCCCTTGTCGAGCGGGCCGATCCCGGCCATCGAGTGGGTGAGGAAGTCGAAGGAGAACCGACGCAGTCCGCGGCTGACGGTGTAGGTGAGGACCGCGCCCAGCGGCAACAGCGCAAGGACGAACGCGGCTGCGGCCCCCACGGTCACCAGTCGATTGACGGCGCGCCGGCGGCCCTCGACCCGCCAACTCGCCGCGGTGATCACGGCGAGCACGGCGAGCACTCCCACCAGCACCGATTCGGACCGCCCGGTCAGCGGGGTCACGGCGAACAGCAGGGCCGTCCCGGCCAGGGCGCCCACTACGCACAGCGCCATCACCGGCAGCGACAGCCGGGGCGTACGAAGGGTCTGTCCGATGCGAGGGGCCGGCGCGGTCATACGGCGGCACTCCGCTCCACCTTGTCGCCGCGGTAGATGATCGCGCGCGCGGCCAGGTTGACGGCGAGAGTGATCGCGAACAGCACCAGCCCGCTGGCGATCAGCGCCGAGCGGCCCAGGCCGCCGGACTCGCCGAACCGGTTGGCGATGTTGGCCGCGATCGTGTTGCCGCCGGGGACCAGGATGCGTGCGCTGATCTCGAAGGTCGCGCCGATGACGAGGGCCACGGCGATGGTCTCGCCGAGCGCGCGGCCCAGACCGAGCATGATCGCCCCGGTGATGCCCGGCCGGCTGGGCGGCAACATCGCGACCCGGATCATCTCCCACCGGGTGGCGCCGAGCGCGAGCGCGGCCTCGCGCTGCGCGGTGTCGACCTGGGAGAGGACATCGCGCGACACCGCGGCGATGATCGGCACGATCATGATGGCGAGTACGACGGACGCTGCGAAGACCGACTGGCTGTATCTCGAAGCCTTGCCTTCAGGATCGGCGAAGAGCGGGATCCATCCCAGATGCACGGTCAGGAACCGTTGCAGCGGAACCATTTCCTTGAGCAGGAAGTACACCGCCCACAGGCCGTAGACCACCGATGGCACGGCCGCGAGCATGTCGACCGCGTAGCCGAGCAGCCGCGCGATCGCTCGCGGCGCGTACTCCACGATGAACAGCGCCACCCCCAGCGCGACCGGAACGGCGATGACCAGCGCGATCACGCTGGACAGGACCGTGCCGAACGCCAGCGCCGCGATGCCGTAGACCATGCTCCCGTCGGGGTCCCAGGACTTGGTGGTGAAGAAGTTGCCCTTGTCCTGGGTCAATGCCGGGATCGCGCGGATGAGCAGGAAGACGGCGATCCCGCCGAGGATCGCCAACACGAAGATGCCCGATGAGAGCGTGATGGCCCGGAAGACGGCGTCGCCCCGGCGACGCGTGGCCCCGATGCCCATCAGCGGCGGCGCGACTGCCTTGGTCACTGGGCATCCGCTCCGATCCCGGCAATGGGGCGGACCTGCCGGCCGGCTCTCGCCGACCGACAGGCCCGGTCGTGCAACGTCAGCTCAGGGCCTTGGCGGTGGCCTTGACCTTGTCCCCGATCGAGGTGGGCAGCGGGGCGAAGCCGAGCGAGTCAGCAGCAGCCTGACCGTCGCCGACCGCGTACGCAAGATAACCCCTGACCAGAGCGCTCTTGGTGGCGTCCTTGCCCTTCTCGCAGACGATGACGTAGGAGACGGTCGAGATCGGGTAGCCGGTGGTTCCGGTGAACTCCAGCTTGCCGCCGAGGTCGTTGCCCGTCGCGGTCACCGTGAAGGCATCGGCCAGGAACTTCGAGACGTTCTCGCTGGTCAGCTCGACGAACTCCGAGCCGGCACCCTTCACCTTGGCGGTCGGCAGGCTGTTGGCCTTGGCGAAGGAGACCTCGACGTAGGTGATCGCGCCTTCGGTCTGCTTGACGCCCGCGGTCACACCGTCGGAGCCCTTGGCCGCCTGGCCGCTCTTCCAGCCCAACTGCTTGTCGACGCCGAGCTTCCAGTCACCGCCGGCGTTGGCAGCGAGGAAACCCGAGAAGACCTTGGTCGTCCCCGAGCCGTCCGCGCGGTGGTAGGCCGCGATGCTGCTCGACGGGAGTTTGGCGTTGGGGTTGTCGGCCTTGATCGCCGGGTCGTCCCACTTCTTGATGGTGCCCTGGAAGATGCCGGCGAGGGTCTTGGCCGAGAGGTTGAGGTCCTTGACGTCCTTGAGGTTGTACATGATCGCGATGCCGCCGGCGGTGACCGGAACGTGGATGGCCTTGCCACCGCATCGGGTGTCGGCCTTGGTCTGCTCGTCAGGCTTCATCGTCACGTCGGAGCCGGCGAAGTCGATGGTGCCGGCGCCGAACTGCTCGATCCCGGCACCGGAGCCGGTGCCCTGGTAGTTGATCTTCGCGCCGGAGCAGGTGGCGGCGTAGTCCTTGATCCACTGCTGCTCGATGTTCTGCTGGAAGGTGGATCCTGCGCCGGAGATCTCTCCCTTGGCACAGTCCGCCTTGCTGGCGGTCGGCTTGTTGGCACCGTTGTCGCTGCCGCAGGCAGCCGCTGCGACGAGAGTGAGGCCGGCGATTCCGGCCAGGGCTGCTCGGGTGATTGGTTTCATGAGGCGGACCGTAAGGATCACAGGTGGTGGATTGGCGTTATGAAGGTGAACGCAGCATGAAGCCTGGGTGTCCGGCACGGGTGAGGATGGTCACCCTCGTACGAATCCGACGTCGATGTCCCATCTGGTGAAGCCGAGCCCGTCGTAGAGCTTGATCGCCGTGGTGTTGGACTCGTCGACGTAGAGCATGGCTTGCGAGAGCCCCAGCGAGCGCAGGTGCCGTAGGCCCGCGAGGGTCAGGGTGGCGCCCAGGCCGAGCCCCCGTGCGGAGGGGTCGACGCCGACGACGTAGACCTCGCCGATCGGCTCGTGAACGTGGCCGTTGTGGCTGCTCTTGCCGCCGTGCACCTTGGTCCAGTGGAATCCGACCAGCTCACCGGTGTCACGCTCGGCCAGGATGAACCCGGCCGGATCGAACCACGGCTCCTGCTCGCGGGTCTGGATCTCCTCGATGCCCCAGTGGCCCTGGTCGGGGTGTTCGGCGAAGGCCCGGTTGTTCACCTCGGTCCAGGCCCGTTCGTCCTGCCCGGGTACGAACGTGCGCAGCCGGATCCCGTCGGGCACGTGCGGCGCCGGGATCGGGCTGAACAGCGAACGGCGCATCTGCCACAGGATTCGCTCCCGCTCGAACCCCAACTCGTGGGCGAGCTTCGACGCCCCTGGGTGCTGGCCGTGTGCCCACAGCCGGAGTCGGCCGTCGGGGCTCTCGTCGATCATCCGCGCGACGATCGAGCGGCCGACCCCGTGCCGCCGGGCGGCCGGGTGCACGGCCAACTCGGCCGCCGATCCCTCCACCTTGTCGGTCGGGTCGATGTGGCCGTAGCCCACCAGCCGATCCTGCCGCCCTTCGTCCGTCTCGCGGGCGAGGATGTGGCGGGCGTCGGTGTCGCCGCCGTAGCGCAGATGCAACATGACGTGTTCGGACAGCGGGCTGACACCGTCGGCCTCGGTCACCGCGTCGAGCAGCGCGAGCACTGCGGTGACCTCGTCGGGTCCGAGCCGGGCGGAGACCTCGAGCCGGGCTTCGGGCCTGGTGGCCGTCAACCCACCGCCACCCGCGAGTTGGGCGGCGAGACGAACTTGTAGCCCACCTGGCGGACCGTCCCGATCAAGGCTTCGTGCTCCGCGCCGAGCTTGGCGCGCAGCCGCCGGACGTGCACGTCGACCGTGCGGGTGCCGCCGAAGTAGTCATAGCCCCATACCTCCTGCAACAGCTGCGCACGGGTGAATACCCGGCCCGGATGCTGGGCGAGGAAGCGTAACAACTCGAACTCCTTGTACGTCAGGTCGAGCGGTCGAGCCCGCAGCCGCGCGGTGTACGTGTCGGCGTCGATGGTCAGGTCACCGGCGCGGACCACCGACGAGTCCTCGCTGTTGGCGCTGAGCCGACCCTGGGCGATGCGTAGGCGCGCCTCGACCTCGGCCGGCGCTGCGGTGTCGAGCAGGACGTCGTCGACGCCCCAGTCGGCTGAAACGGCGGCCAGCCCACCGACGGTGACCACGGCGAACAGCGGAACGCCGATCCCGGTCGTACGCAGCAGCCGGCAGGCCGAGCGGGCCGCGGCCAGGTCGGAGCGGCCGTCGACCAGGACGACATCGGAGGATGGCCCGTCGAGCAACGGGCGCACATCGAGCGGCACCCCCTGCACCGCATGGGCCAGCAACTCCAGCGCCGGCAACACTGCGGCCGGGCGGTCGCCGGTCAGGACCAGCAACTCCACGCGGGCACCTTCCTCTTGCGAGGGCCCCAGGACGCGGCTCTCAGGGCAGGATAGCCCAGTGGACCGCAGCCAAGGTGGCGTCGAGCAGCGCACCGGTGCGCCTGCCGCCGGCGCCGAAACCATCTCCCTCATGACGTCGGACGGGGTTCGCCTGCATGCACTGCATGCTGCGGCCGGCCCGGGCGCAGCGGGCGATCTCGCCATCGTCTTCGGGCACGGGTTCACCGGCTCGACCCGCAAGCCGGCCGTACGCCGGGTCATCTCTGCCCTGCGCGGTCACGGCGCGGTCGTCGCCGTGGACTTTCGCGGGCACGGGCGCTCGGGTGGGCTGAGCACGCTCGGCGGCACCGAGATCCTCGACATCGAGGCTGCCGTCCGGTGGGCACGGGCCGCCGGCTACCTACGGGTGGCCACGGTCGGTGCGTCGATGGGTGGCTCGATCGTGGTCCGGCACGCTGCCCTGTACGGGGGGATCGATGCCGTGGTCTGCGTCAGCGCGCCGAGCAGGTGGTACGTCCGCGACACCGTCCCGATGCGCCGGGTGCACTGGCTGGTGGAGCAGCGGCTGGGCCGGCTGGTCTCCCGCGCGCTGCTGAGGATCCGGCTGGCACGGCGCTGGGACGAGGTTCCCGAGTCACCGATGGAGGTCGTCGGCCGGATCGCTCCCACACCGCTGCTGATCGTCCACGGTGACCACGACGCGTACTTCACCGCCGAGCACCCCGCGGCTCTGGCCGATGCCGCAGGGGAGCCTGCCGAGTTGTGGATGATCGAGGGCTTCGGCCACGCCGAGGCGGCCATGTCGGTCGAGTTGGCGGACCGGATCGGCAGGTGGGTGGCCACGAATGCGGCTGCCGGGGCTTCTGGCACCATCGCTCCGTGACCTCCTCGACAATCGTGGCAGGCAGGAAGAAATCGACGCCGCTGTGGCAGCTTGCCGGTGTCGTCGTCCTGCTCGCGGTGGCCGTGGGCGGGGCAGCCCAGGTCGGCAAGCTGGCCCTGCTGGCGGTCGTCGCGCTGATGCAGGTGGCGCTGCTCATCGGAGGCCTCGCGATCGCCGAGCCGCCGAGTCCGCGCGGCGTGATCGCCATCGGGCTGGGCACCGCCGTCGCAGCCGACGCCTTCGCGGCCTTCGGCAGTTCCACCCTGAGCCCGCTCGCGGGCGTGCTGGCGGTCTCGGTGCTCGCCAGTGTCGTGGTGCAGTTGAGCCGCGGTGTGGCCCGGGCCCGGATGACAGAGGCGATCGCTGCGTGCATGTCGGTGGCAGTGGGGGCGGTCTCGGCTGCCACTTTGCTGGTGCTGGTCCGTCAGCACGGTGGCGCGGAGCAGGTCACGGCGGCCGCGCTGGCGGCGACCGTGGCGGTCCTCACCGCCCGGTGCGTCGACCGGGTGCTGCCCGTGCCGCACGTCGCTGACGGCCTGGAGCAGGGCGGACTCGGCATCATCCTGGGCAGCATGGCCGGCACCGCCGCCACCGTCTTCTACGCCTCGACCGGCACCACGCTGACACCGCAGTCGGGGGCGCTGCTGGGTTGGGCGGTGGCGCTGGTCGCCGTCCTCACCGACCTGGCGGCGTCCTACGCCCTGCTCGCTGCCCCGTCCCGGCCGCCCTATGCCTTTGCCGCCGGACCGCTCGCCGCGCTGGCCGCCGCGGCACCGGTCGCCTACGTACTCGGATTGCTGGTGGTGGGCTGATGCGCCGGTTGTTGTTCACGCTGGTCGTGATCGTCGCGCTGTTGTTCGTCGCTGACCGGGCTGCCCTGGCCGGCGCGCAGTCCCGCCTCGCCGCGGAGGTCCAGCGTCAGGAGAATCTCCCCCGCAAGCCGTCGGCCAAGCTGATCGGCTTCCCGTTCCTCACCCAGGCACTCAGCGGGCACTACCAGGGCGGCCGGATCCAGATGGATGACCTCCGCACCCAGAAGTTGCTGGTGAGCAACCTGACGATCGACCTGCGCAACGTCGATCTCCCGGTGACCCGCCTGGTCAGTGGCAAGGTCGGTGTTGTTCCTGTCGGCAAGGTCACGGGCGTGGCGATGGTCAGCTACTCCGAGCTCGCGCGGGCCACCGGCGTCCCTGGGCTGCGAATCTCGCCCAAGGGCGAGAAGCTCGAGTTGAGGTTCGCCATCGACCAGTTCGGCACGAGCACGCCGGTCGTGGCCACCGCGCGCGTCGGGGTCGGCGAGCAGGCGGTGCGCATCACGTCCGTGCAGATCCAGGGCGCGGCACTGCCCGACCAACTGACCTCGGCCGCGCTGGGGCAGATCCAGTCCAGCCTGGCCTTCGGCGTGCTGCCCTACGGGCTCAAGGTCAGCGACGTACGCGTCGCCGACACCGGCATCGAGGTCAGTGCGCAGGCCAGCAACACCGTGCTGCACCCGCCCGCGACCGGCTAGCCACGCAGCCGGGCCTCCAGCGTGCCGTCGCGTACCCGGGAATCGAAGGCCGGTTGCGGCGCCGTGGCCGGGCCGTGCACGACCGAGCCGTCGGCCAGCCGGAACGTGCTGCCGTGCCACGGGCAGACCACGCACCGGTCGGGTCCAGAACCCGTCAGCTCGCCGTCGGACAGCGGACCGGACTGGTGACTGCACCGGTTGGCGAGGACTCGGGCGGTCGTGCCGTCGCGAACGACTAGCACCTGCACCTCACCGAGCATCCGGCTCACCGGCTCGCCGTCGGGCAGGGCGTCGAACTTGCCCACCTGCTCCCAGTCGCCGGGAGCGCGGTCGATCATGTCGGACACGTGGTTGGCCCCACTCGACTGGGCAAAGGACAGGTGGCCGCCGAGGACGCCGCCCACGCCCACCGAACTGATACCCAGCATGGCCAGCCCGCGGCCCAGTCCGCGGTGGCCGCTGCGGCGGGCGGCGAGTGAGCCGGCGAACAGCACCAGGCCCAGCGAGTTGCTCAGCGCATGCACCGTGCCGACGCGGGCCTGCTGCGGGTTGAGCTCGGAGAAGTCGGTCAGTCCGCTCGCGGCGGCGGGTACGGCTGACAGCACGCCCAGGCCGACGAGTGCGTCGGCGCCCTTCTCGGCGCCGGGGATCCGGTCGAGCACGACGGCAGAGAGCCACAGGCCGATCGGCACCTGCACCAGCGGCGGGTGCGCCGGGTGGCCCACCGGGACGCCGTGCAGCACATCGCGTACCGCCTGCGGCTGGATGAGACCGCGGACGAACTTCTGCACCTGACTGATGAGGGCGTCGAAGGACGAGATGCGCTCGAGGCGATTCATGAGGTCGAATGGCTGCATGAGGGCCCATGTTCCCCCCCGGACGCTGCCGACACGCGTTCGGGGTGGCGGCGGCCGGGAATGATGCGCACCGTGTTCGCCGTTTCACCGGACATGCCCCGGTTGTTCCTCCTGGTCGCCGTACTGGTGATGGCGACGGTGCTGGGACTGGTCTGGCAGCGTCGATCCGGCCGCGCCCGGCTCCAGTCCCCGCAGGCGCCAGGCCTCGATGCGGGGCTGCTCGCCGGTCTCGGTGTGACAGCAGGCGGTGTGACCCTGCTGCAGTTCTCATCGGCGTTCTGCCAGCCGTGCCGGGCGACCCGCCGGATCCTCGGCGACGTGGCGGCACGAGTGCCTGGCGTGCATCACATCGACGTAGACGCAGAGTCGCACCTCGATGCCGTACGAACCCTGGGAATCATGCGCACTCCCACCACCCTGGTGCTCGACGCCGAGGGCCGGGTGCGCAACCGCGTCGTCGGTCAGCCGCGGACGGCGGACGTACTCAGCGCGCTCGCTCCACTTGTCGAGACGCCCATCCCAGCTGGTGAGAAGGCCGCTTCCGATGACTGATAGAGTCGCCGACATGACCCAGCTGCTCACCAAGCGCCGCGCGGTGGACTTCTGCCGTGTGGGCAGCTGCCTGTGTCCGACTGCCTGACCTTCGTGCCCGCGTTTCCCCGCGCACCTGTCAGGAGTTCCCCGCAATGTCTATCGACTCTCGCGTGTCCACAGCTCCCCCGCTCGCTGATCATCCGACCGAACAACCGTCCCCGGGCGGGATCGACCCCCGGGGTCCTCGCGTCGCCGCCTGGCTGACGACCGTGGTGCTCTCGGCCGTCCTGCTCACCGGCAGCGGCTGGCTGCTCCTCGCTCAAGCGGCGGTGTTTGCCACCGGTGCTTTCCTCGGTCTCCGCCACTCGCCGTACGGCCTGCTCTACCGCGCCTTCGTCGCACCGCGACTGGGCCGGCCGACCGAACTCGAGGCGGAGCAGCCACCGCGCTTTGCCCAAGGTGTCGGGCTGGTCTTCGCCGTCATCGGCTCGATCGGCTATCTCGCCGGCGCCCCGGTGCTCGGTGCAGTTGCTACCGGCCTTGCGCTGGCCGCCGCATTCCTCAACGCCGCCTTCGGTTTCTGCCTGGGTTGCGAGATGTACCTCATCTACGTTCGCCTCACCCGCAAGGGGGTTCCCGCATGAGCCGCAACGACGCATTGGTCTCGGCCGACTGGGCCGAGCAGAATCTCGACACGCCAGGTGTCGTCTTCGTCGAGGTCGACGAGGACGTCACGGCCTACGACAAGGGCCACATCGCCGGTGCGGTCAAACTGGACTGGAAGGCCGACCTGCAGGACCCGGTCCGTCGCGATTTCGTTTCCGGAGAAGGCTTTTCCCAGCTGCTGTCCGAGCGTGGCATCTCCAACGACGACACGGTGATCCTGTACGGCGGCAACAACAACTGGTTCGCGGCCTACGCGTACTGGTACTTCAAGGTCTACGGCCACGCCGACGTCAAGCTGCTCGACGGGGGCCGCAAGAAGTGGGAGCTGGACTCCCGGCCGCTCAGTGACGACGCGGGCTCACGGCCGGCCACGAACTACACCGTCGGGGAGCCGGACTCCTCGATCCGCGCCTTCCGGGACGAGGTGCTGGCCGCGATCGGCGACAAGAACCTTGTCGACGTGCGCTCGCCGGACGAGTTCGCCGGGCGGTTGCTCGCCCCGGCCCACCTGCCGCAGGAGCAGTCACAGGTGCCCGGTCACATCCCCACGGCGATCAACGTGCCGTGGTCCAAGGCGGCCAACGAGGACGGCACCTTCAAGTCCGACGACGAGTTGCGAGCGCTCTACGCCGCCGCCGGGCTGGACGAGTCCAAGGAGACCATCGCCTACTGCCGCATCGGGGAGCGCTCGTCGCACACCTGGTTCGTGCTGCGCGAGTTGCTCGGCCACTCGTCGGTGAAGAACTACGACGGATCGTGGACGGAGTACGGCTCGCTGGTCGGCGTACCGGTGGAGAAGGACGCCTGACATGTGCGGCGCTCCGGAGCAGGGCAAGGACCTCGGCGACGTCGACGCGACCAAGGAGGTCGTGATCCAAGGCGTGGTCACGGCCGCCGGTGAGCCGGTGCCGTCGGCCTACGTACGGCTGCTGGACGCTGCCGGTGAGTTCACCGCTGAGGTGGTCTCGTCGGGCAGCGGCCAGTTCCGGTTCTTCGCTGCTCCTGGGCACTGGACCCTGCGGGCACTGTCCTCGCGCGGCACCGGCGAGGTATCGGTCACTGCCGATCTCGGCATCAACGAGACCAGCCTCGCCCTCTAACCACCGCCGCCTGCCCGCCCCCACCCCGCCGCCCCCCACCCCGCCGCCCCCACCCCATCGTGATCATGGTGCGCGACGCGCGACCCATTCGGCGGTTCCGCACCATGATCACGTGAGGGGCGGGGGCGCGGGGCGTGAGGCGGGTCAGTAGACGAGGGCTTGCACTCCGTCGGCCAGGGCTTCCTCGACGAAGCTCTGTGCACCGGCGATCCGTACCCCGGCCAGCACGTCGGTCGGGCCGATGCTGCGCCGGGCTGCGCATTGAGTGCACAGGGTGACCGTTCCGCCGGCCAGGACCGCAGCGAGCAGGTCGGCCAACGGCGCCGCCTCGGGCAAGTCGAAGGTCTCGGCCTTGCCGGGCAACGCGAACCACGACGCCTCACCGGTGAGCCACAACGACGTGGACGCCCCACTGGCGACGCCGATCGCAGCGACGGTGAAGGCTTGCGAGCAACGTTCGGGCGAATCTGCGCCGGCGGTTGCCTTGACGAGAAGAGCGCGGGCCATCTGGATAGGCTAGATCGGTGCTGGGCATCGTCTACGTCGTGCTGGTGGTCCTTGGTTTCCTCGCGCTCGCGGCTCTCTCAGGCTGGGTCGCCTTTCGCCTCTACCGCCGGCCACGCTCATGAGCGATCCCGGTTACCCGTACGACGAGACCGACGACCTGCGGCACGGGCCTGACCTGCACCCCTCGCTGCTACCGCTGTTGCCCTACATCGGCACCTGGCGGGGCACCGGCAAAGGCGGCTACCCGACGATCGAGGACTTCGACTACGCGCAGGAGATCCGGCTCAGCCACGACGGCCGGCCGTTCCTGGCCTACGAATCACGCGCTTGGATCATCGACGACGAGGGCCGGCCGCAGCGGCCCGCCGCGCGCGAGGTCGGCTGGTGGCGGATGCAGCCCAAGGTGGAGGGGGGCAGCGACGGCGATGACCTCGAGGTCCTGCTCGCCCACCCGACCGGGATCGTCGAGGTCTACTACGGCCGGGTGACCGGCACCAAGGTCGAGATGGCGACCGACGCCGTTCTGCGTACGGCCACTGCCAAGGAAGTGACCGCCAACAGGCGGTTGTACGGGCTGGTCGAGGGCGACCTGATGTATGCCGCGGATATGGCGGCGGTGGGACTGCCGCTCACGCCGCACCTGTCGGCTCGGTTGGGCCGGATCGCCGGCTAGTACGCGAGCGCCGCAGCACCACGCGGGCATAAGGCGACCCCCGGGCTTTCCGCGGCAGCCGTGCGGAAGCAGGGCAGCCGAAGGCCGGTTGGACAAGTTCCGGCGCCCGGAGGTCGGGTGACTGTCGGGGTGTACGCGGAGCGCCGTTCCTCACGGCGCGTCGGGCTCATCCCGAGTCCGGAAGTACGGGCTAGCGGACAGCCACCTCACGAGTCCAAGACATATTCAACGCTGGACCACCTCCCTCCTCGTGTACCAAAGACGATAGGTGCAGAGCGGGTCGGTCGCAACGCTGTTTGCTCAGCAGAATCCGAGGATGTCGCGGATCCGCGCGGTCAGTCCGGCGTCGCCGCGGGGACGGCCGTCGATGGCCAACACCGAAGCCGCGCCACGGACCGATGACAGCAGCCAGACCGCGTCGGCGCCGTGCAGATCGGCCAGCGTGGTGCGCCGGGTGCCGACCTCGAAACCGTGCGCCGGCGCCTGGGCCATCAGATGCGCAGCGGTCGTGCCGTCGAGGATGCCGGTGTCGACCGGGACGGTGTAGAGCCCGCCCGATTCGGCCCACACCACGGAGGCGGTCGGCCCTTCGAGGACCTCGCCGTCGACGGAGGTCCAGATGACGTCGTCGGCCCCGAGGCGGCGGGCGTCACGCAGCACCGCCATGGCCACGGCGTACGAGATCGTCTTGACACCGCCGAGCAGCCACGGCGCGTCGCGGCGGGCCTGAGCGGCCACTCCCAGAGAGCGGGTCAGCACGTTGGCTCCGTCGCGGCGCTGGCGCAGCACCTCGGTGGGCACCGGGCCGAGGATGGCGTAGGACGTAGGCTCACCGCCGTCCTCGGGACCGCGGGTGCAGACCAGCCGCAGGATGCCTTCCTCGCCGGCCGGCCAGTCGGCGCCGACCGTCGCGACGAGGTCGCGCCAAGCAGCGGCGCCCGGTGCGGGCAGGTCCAGACGGGCGGCGGAGCGCTCCAGCCGGGCCAGGTGCTCCTCGAGCAACCACGGCGCGCCGTCGCGTACGAGGAGGGTCTCGAAGACGCCGTCGCCGCGCAGAACCCCCAGGTCGTCCCCTCGCAGAAGAGGAGCACCGGGATCGGCGAGACCCGTCCCCAGCACCGCGAGACGTCGATCGGTCATCGACTGAGCCTATCCACACATCCCGTTCCGGACCCGGCGGCGGCTGCGGGGAGGGTCAGGATCGCGGCATGGTCGAGAGCCTCGTCGTCACCCCGTCAGACCTGCTCGCAGGGGCTGCGCGCATCCGGTCATCGACCCGGCAGGTCGCCGGAGCGCGGGCGTCGCTCGTCGATGCGCTCGAGGACGTCGTCGCACAGCGGCCAGGAACGCTGACTGCTGCTGCCGCCGTGGAGCTCTCCGCCGTCGCCGCTGCGTGCATCGCGTCGTTGGCGGCCGGCGTCGAGACACTGGCGTCGGCCCTGACCGCCGCGGCCGCGCGCTACTCGACCACCGACGCCATGCTCGCGTCGATCGCGGCCCGCCGGTGAATCC
>JBAVXU010000356.1:0-2715 GCA_049698415.1 Mycobacteriales bacterium | reverse complement strand
GGGGATGCTCTGCACCACCCGTGCCCAGACCTCCAGGGCGCTGTCGAGCCGCTCGACGTCCTCGGCGGATGCCCCCTTCTGCGGACCGAACACCGCGCTCGCCCCGCCCGGCCCGAGCAGCGGTGCGTCGACATCCGTCGCAGCGATCAGCTCGACGCCGCGCAGTCTCGCGGTGCCGTCGACCGCGGCCACCGACTGCAAGGCGGCACCGCCGTACGGCAGAGCCATCCCGTCCGCATCGCACGCGACGGCGCCGAGGGCCGCGAGCATGCCGGCGCCGCCGTCGTTGGTCGCCGACCCACCGAGGCCGACGACGACGGTGCGCGCGCCACTGTCGACGGCGGCGGCGATCAGGACGCCCAGGCCGTAGGACGTGGTGACGAGCGGATCCCGTTCACCGTCGGACAGCAGGTGCAGACCGCAGGCCTGCGCCGACTCGACGTAGGCAGTTGCGCCGGCGGGGAGCACCTCGCCGGGGACGTCGCGGCCCAGTGGGTCGGGCACGCGTACCGGCAGTCGCGTCGCGCCGTCGAGGCCGGTGGCGAGGACCTCGACGAACCCAGGGCCACCGTCGGAGAGCGGCCGCAGGACCACGTCGTCGGCGGGTACGGCATCGCTCCAGCCGGCCGCGATGGCGGCTGCCGCCTCGGCGGCGGACAGCGTCCCGCCGAAGGAGTCGGGAGCCACGACGACGCGCATGGACACATCTTCGCGCGTGAGATCATCGATGCGTGGCATCACCCTCGGCACCCACCCTGCTCCTGCTGGGGCGGCGCAGCGACGCCGACTCCGAGCGCGGTGTCGACTGCCCCGGTGAGCTCCCGGCCGCGTCCGACCCCGGGCTGGTCGAGCGCGCACGGGCTGCCCGCGCCGCGCTGGGTGAGCGGGCCTTCGTGCTGGGCCATCACTACCAGCGCGACGAGGTCATCGCGTTCGCCGATGTCACGGGCGACTCGTTCAAGCTGGCCCAGCAGGCCGCGGCGCGACCCGGGGCCGAATACATCGTCTTCTCCGGTGTGCACTTCATGGCAGAGTCCGCCGACATCCTCACCGGCCCGGACCAGGCGGTGATCCTCCCCGACCTGGCGGCCGGCTGCTCGATGGCCGACATGGCGACGTTCGACCAGGTCGAGGAGTGCTGGGACGTGTTGACAGACGCGGGCGTCGCCCAGGGCGTCATCCCGGTGTCGTACATGAATTCCTCTGCGGCCATCAAGGGCTTCACCGGCCGCCATCACGGGACCATCTGCACCTCGTCGAATGCCAAGCGGGCCTTGGACTGGGCGTTCGAGCGGGGCGAGAAGGTGCTGTTCCTGCCCGACCAGCATCTCGGTCGCAACACGGCCGTACGCGAACTCGGTCTGTCCCTCGACGATTGCGTGGTCTACGACCCCCATCGCCCGCAGGGCGGTCTGAGCACTGAACAGCTGCGCGCGGCGAAGATGATCCTGTGGCGCGGGCACTGCTCGGTGCACGGCAGATTCCGGGTGGACTCGGTGGATGACGTGCGCACCCGGCTGCCCGGCGTCACGGTGCTGGTCCACCCGGAGTGCCGCCACGACGTGGTGTCAGCGGCCGACCTCGTCGGCTCGACCGAATACATCATCCGCACCGTCGAGGCGGCACCGGCCGGGGCGGCGTTCGCGATCGGCACCGAGCTCAACCTCGTGCAGCGGCTGGCGAACACCCATCCGGATAAGCAGATCGTCTTCCTCGACAAGACCGTCTGCTACTGCTCGACGATGAACCGGATCGATCTGCCGCATCTGGTGTGGGCGCTGGAGTCCTTGACCACCGGCACTGTCGTCAATCGGATCCAGGTCGAGGCACAGACCGCGCGGTTCGCCCGTGCAGCGCTCGACCAGATGTTGGCACTGCCCTGACCAGCTTTTCCCTGCCCACCGTCATCCCACGACCGAGATAGGCTGCCGCCGTGCGACTGCTCCGCCGCAAGGACCCGACCGACAAGGTCGGTACGCCCGAGGCCGGTGCCGACGGCGCCGCGACCGGCCGGCCGGGGACCAAGGGCCGCCCCACTCCGAAGCGCCAGCGCGCCGCCCCACCGGCGCCCCCGCCGATGACGCGCAAGGAGGCCTACGCGCGGCTGCGCGAGAAGACCCGAGAAGAACGCGTCGAAGCCCGCGCCGGGATGCGGGAGGGCGATGACCGCTATGCCCTGGCTCGCGATCGCGGTCCGGTTCGGCGGTTGGTACGCGATGTCGTCGATGCCCGGCGCAACGCCGGCTCGTACTTCTTCGGCTCCGCTCTGGTGATCGTGGTGGTGACCAGCATTCCCGGGCTGCCACCGGTCGTTGCTTTCGCGGTTAGCTATCTGTGGCTGGCATTGATCGGGGTACTCTTCTTCGATTCCTTCCTGCTGAGCCGGGTCATCGACCGGGCGATCAGTGATCGATTCCCGGAAGAGCAGCGGCCTCTGCGCGGACACAAGTTCTACGGCATCATGCGCGCCGCGACGTTCCGGCGACTGCGCAATCCGAAACCACAGGTCAAGGTCGGCCAGACCATCTAGCTCAGCAACCCAGGGGAAGCGTTGGAATTCAGAAGGCTCGGCACGAGCGGCCTCAAGGTGAGCGAGATCGCCTACGGCAACTGGCTCACCCACGGCTCACAGGTCGAGGAGGAGTCCGCGGTCGCGTGCGTGCGTACCGCCCTGGACCTCGGGGTGACGACGTTCGACACCGCTGACGTCTACGC
>JBAVXU010000355.1:0-24106 GCA_049698415.1 Mycobacteriales bacterium | reverse complement strand
GTGCCCGACCAGCGCGCCACGCAGGCGCCGGTGCAGCCCGAAGAAACTCACCAGGTTGGTCGTCGCCAGGGTCGGGCCGGGGAGCTGGTCGAGGTAGGCGTGGTAGGCCGCCGAGAGCCCCAGCTCCTTGAGGGTGAGCGCGAACAGCGTCTGGTGCATGTCGCGCTCGACCCCGTCGCCGTAGTCGTCGGCCTGGATCTCGACCATCGCCGCCTTGGGCGCTCCGGTCAGCCGGGGCAGTGCCCAGGTATGCGGATCGGCCTCCTTGAGCTGGTACGCCGAGCGGTGAACGGCGTACTCACGCAGTTGTTCGAGCGTCCCGGACTCGGCGAGGTACGACGACAGCGACGGGCCGGGCGGACCGGCCAGCAGCCGGTGCAGGCCGCCGGGGATGTCGGCGATCGCCGGGATGGGCCCGACCTCTTCGCGGATCCGCCGTTCGAACCCACGCTCGAGGTGGGCGCGCGCCGCAAGCAGCGAGGGCTGCCACTCCCAGCGGTCATCGACGCCGGCGAAGCCGCGGTAGTGCAGTTCGTACAGGCAGTGCAATGCCAGCGCGGCGTCGTCGCCGAAAAGCGGGTCGTCGATCACCTCGGGTGGCAGCCCGACGTCGTGCGGCGCCCGGCGAAGGTGACCGAACAGCCACCGGGTCAGCCGTCCCCGAGGGGCGGGCAGCGGAGGCGCGGCCAACTCGGCAGCGGACAGCAGGTCCCCGTACGGCATTCTCAGCTCCTCGTTGAGCGCTTGACAGAGAAGCGTTTCCCCAACATCACGCGGGCCATGCGAGATGTTCGCCACCAGTCGCCGGGCCGGTCGCGTTCTCAGCCGGAATAGACGGCCCGATGCGCCAGCCGGATACCAGCGGCGTAGACCCGCCCGGCCCGGCCGTTACGAGCCAGGGCGGCCCGGGCGGCATTGGCTCCGCAGGCGCCGTGCACGCCGCCGCCGGGGTGCGCCGTCGATCCGGCCAGGAACAAGCCGTCGACAGGGGTGTCCGGCCGGCCGAGCCCCGGCACCGGGCGGAAGACCAACTGCTGGTGCGGCGAGGACGTGCCGGCGTTGATGGCGCCCTCGACGAGGTTCTGGTTCTCCGCCTGCAGGTCCGCCGGCCCGAGAATCGATCGACCCACGATCCGACTGCCGAACCCCGGCGCGTGGTGTTCGAGCAGCGCCTCCATCCGGTCGACGTGGCGGCGCAACTCGTCGGCGCCCCAGCGGAGGCCGCGCGGAACATGGGTGTAGCCCCACAACGATTCGGTCCCTGGCGGGGAGCGGTCCGGGTCGGCCGTCGTCATCTGACCCACCAGCATGAACGGGTGTTCGGGCACCTGCCCCGTCGCCAGGGCGGCAGCGAAGTTCGTCAGATCGTTGACGTCGCCCCCGACATGGATTGTCCCTGCTCCCCGCGCTCCCTCGGCGGTCCAGGGCACCGGTTCGGACAGCGCCCAGTCGACCTTGACCGTGGAGTCGTCCCATTCGAAGGCGGCCAGGTCCGCCACCATCCGGGCCGGCAGGTGCTCCGCACCGACCAGATCGAGGAACAGGGAGGGCGCCGGAACGTCCGCGAGCACCGCCCGGCCGGCTGAGATGAGCTCGCCGGAGGCCAGCCGGACACCGCTCGCCCGGCCGTCGGTGATCACGATCTTGTCGACCTGCTGCCCGCACTCGACGGAGACCCCGCGGCTGGCCAGCCGGGCCACCAGCGCCGCGGTGATCTGCCCTGCGCCACCGGCCGGAACCGGGAAACCCACGTCCTGGGCGAGCATGGCCAGGATCCAGCCGAAGGCCGCGCCACCCATGGCGTCCGGGCCGAGGTCGGTGTGCACTGCGTTGCCCGCCAGCAGCAGCCTGCCGCCGTCACCTCGGAACAACTCCACGCCGAGCCGTCGTACGGGCATCACGGCGTACCTCGAACCGCGCAGCAGGTCGGCGATGCCCAGCGTGCGAGCGGCCCGCAACCCGCCGCGTACCGGCGGGAACGGCCGCATCAGCATGTCGAGCAACGCCGGGCGCAGGCGCTGCCATTGGTCGTACATCCGGCGCCAGGCGTCCCCGTCGCCGGCCGCGAAGGCATCCACCGACGCTGCGGTCTTGTCGAGATCTCGAGACAGCACGACGCAGCGGTCATCGGGCAGGACGTGGGCCAGCACCGTCGGCGCGTGTCGCCAGTGCAGGCCATGGGCTTCGAGGCCCAGCTCGAGCATCACCGGGGAGGCTGCCCCGAGGGGATAGAAGGCGCTGCAGACGTCCGATAGATAGCCCGGAGCGGCCAGTTCGGCGCTTCGTACGGATCCTCCCGGCGCGTCCGCTCCCTCCACCACTGCGACGTCCCACCCCGCATCGGCGAGCAGGTTGGCCGCCACCAGGCCGTTGTGCCCAGCACCGATCACGACCGCGTCGTGGGTCACCCGGGCCTCCCCTCGTTTCGCCGAGCCATCCTTGTGGATCATCAGTAAACTCGCCCCGTCCCGCCGGTGTACGGAGGAACACGTGATCCAGCAGCACGACCTGATGCAGTTCGCTCAGCAGTTGGCTGACTTCGACGACCGTCTCGGCTCGCTGCGTGACAGCAACGGACAACTCGACCGCGACAGCGCTCTGGTCGAGCTCGAGATCTGCCGCGAGGAACTGCGGGTTGCCGAGGAAGAGCTACGTGCCCAGCACGAGGAATTGGCGGCGGTGGCACAAGGTGCGCCGCGCATGGGCATGAACCAGCACCTTCTCGACGAGCTTCCGGTCGCCACGTTGGCCTCCGATCGGCTGGGTGTGCTCACGGGGGCCAACCGGCTGGCCGCGCATCTGCTGGGAGGCCCGGCCCACGTGGTCGTGGGGAGGCCCCTGGCCACCTACCTGATCGGTGACCGCAAGCCGTTCCGCAAGCTGTTGGGCCGGCTCGAAGGTGGCGACGATCTCGACCGGGTGCATGTGCAACTGCGCGCCGCAACGGTCGACGGCCACCCGCGCAACAGCGTCGGCGCCGTGCTGATCGCCCGCCGCGACGGCGATCACGTCAAGTGGGTTGTCGTGCCCGACGAGCACCTGCGCTCGGATGGGGGGAGTTCGGACCGGCACGCTCAACACGACCGGGAGAACTCCCACCTCGCCATCGAGGCGATGTCGATGCTCCCGATCACGACCGCGACGATGCCGGAACTGCTCACGGAGATGGAGCGACTGGCCACCCAGTCGCTGCCTTCGGCCGCTTCCGTGCACCTGGTCCTCGACCCGGGGCCGAGCGCCGACCGAGCAGACGGCGCACGACCTGAGGGACACCCGTTCCCGCTTCAGGCACACGGCAACGGCATGGGCGTGATGTACGTCGCTGACGGCACCGCAGGCCCACTGAGTGCCGCCGAGCGGAGGAGCGCGCAACTGGTCGCCGACGCTGCGGCGGCGATGGTCAGCAACCTTCTGGCGCTGCAGGAGAGCCGGGCACTGGTCGCCCACCTATCGCATGCGCTCGAGAACCGTCCGGTGATCGAGCAGGCAAAGGGCATGCTCATGGCGGTCCGCAACTGCGACGAGGACACCGCCTTCGACCACCTGCGAGCGATCAGCCAGCAGACCAACACCAAGCTGCACGACGTCGCTCGCGGTCTGGTCCATGCCATGTCGCCTAACGGCAGGTCGACTGCAGCACCACCGGGCTCCTGACCGACCGCGTTCGGGGGCTGGTGCTGCGCCTCACTCGTCAGGGCAGCGCGGTGTCCAGCGCGAGCACGACGCCTTGGGGGTCACCGCCGTTACGCAACGACGTGACGCCTACCCGCAGCCTGACCTTGTGGCCGCGCCGGTTGACGGCGTCGAACTCCCCCTCAAAGCGCGCGTCGGGGTCGAGCAGCACCGACGCGACCAACGCCTCGAGGTCCTTGGCGGGCAGGCCGGTGTCGAGCTCGGCAACGGTCCGTCCGACCGCCTCGTCCGCCCGGATGCCCCACTGTTCCTCCGCCCAATGGCTCCACGAGCGGATCCGCAGATCCGGTGCGACCACGACGACGCCGCTCTGCAGGCTGGCCAGGATGGCCTCGACGAAAAGGTTGCGGTCGTCCACCAAGGAGGCGCGGTCGAGCTGGATGTCCGTGCTCGACTGCAATTCGTCGTTCATCGCCTGCAGTTCTTGGTTCATCGTCTCGAGTTCTTCATTCGTCGACTGAAGTTCCTCGTTGGTGGTCTCGAGCTCCTCGATCGTCGACTGAAGCTCCTCGTTGGTGGTCTCGAGTTCTTCGCTGCTCGACTGCACCTGCTCGTACGCCGTCTCCAGTTGCCTGTTGGCGTAGTCCAGGTCATCGGCGAGAGCGGTGTAGCGAGTGGTATCCAGGAACGCGAGTGCAAGGCCCACCTGGGATCCGTCCGGCTGAATCAGCGGGGTGATCTGCACGTCGAGACAGACGCGCTCGCTTCCGGCCCGGCTCCATTCGACATCACGGATCCACTGCACCCGACGTTCCTTGGTCGCAAGCAGCAACGACGACCGCAGCTCGGCCGGCCGGAACGACATCTCCAGGTCCTGGAAGGGACGACCGATGTCCCTTTCGGACACCCCGAAGAGCTTGCTCGCCTCCTGGGTGCACATCGCCACCACACCTGCGCCGTCGATGACGACGACCGGCATCGGCAAGCCGGCAAACGCTTCGGCCTGCAAAGCGGGGTAGTCCACCACCGCCGCAGCGTTGTCCGGTCGCCGGGTGCCGGCAAAGACCTCACGGGTGTTGGGCTGCCGCAGCGCGACCTTGCGGAAGAAGCGGCGTCGGCTGTCGAGCGGAGTGAACAGACCGCCGTGGGTCAACAGCGTCTCGGCCTTGCCGAGAAACAGCACGCCGTTGGGCTGCAGCGCAAAGTGCAGCCGCTGCAACATGCGGGCCTGGGTCTCGCCGTTGAAGTACATCAAGGTGTTGCGGCAGGCGAGCAGGTCGATCCGCGAGATCGGGGCATCCTGGACCAGGTCGTTGCGCCCGAAGATGACGCTGCGGCGCAGTTCCTTGGCGAAGACGAACCGATCGCCCTCGATCCGGTCGAAGAACCGCTCCTGCCGCTCCGGTGACAGCCCGTCGAGCTCGCGCTGGTTGTAGGTCGCCGCCCTGGCCTGGGCCAGCGCCTCGTCGTCGACGTCTGTGGCGTAGATCTTGACCCGCCTACGGTATTCCTTTGCGCCGAGCGCCTCGGCGAGCACCATCGCCAGGCCGTACGCCTCCTGGCCGGCAGCGCACCCGGCACTCCACACCCGCAGCAGGTCGTCGCCCTTGCGCTCGAGAAGTTCCGGGACGACCTCGGTCGTGAGTTGCTCCCAGGCCTCGGGGTCGCGGAAGAAACTGGTGACGTTGATCAGGATGGTGTTGAACAACGGGGTGAATTCCTCGGGGTGGACCTGGAGGAAGTCGAGGTACTCGTCGAAGCCGTTGACCTCGACGACCTCCATCCGCCGGGTGACCCGGCGCATGAGACTGCTCCGCTTGTAGCCGGTGAAGTCGAAGCCGCGGGTTTCCTTCAGATAACGCACCAGCGCTTCGAACTGGGGATCGGTTTCTGGCTCCATCACGGTCCCTCGTCGGCCACGGGGCTGTCCGTGACATCGGCTGCAGCCTGCCCAACGTACCGCCTGCTCCGGGGCGGCTGCGGCTCCCTGACCTGTGAGCCTCCCAGATCGCGTACGTCCACCCGCTCCATGAGTTCGTGGATCAACCGGGCACTCCCGGCCGCGTCGTCGGCCATCTGCTCGAAACGGGTGGCGGACATGGAGTTTCCCCGCGCCCGCGCCGAATCCGCCATCTGCCGTCCGAGGGCGGCCCGCTCCTCGAGGCTGCGCATGGCCATCCACAGGGCCCCTTCGAACGCCAGGCCCTGCGCTTCGGAAAGGCTCTCCGCGGTCCACGCGTGGCCCACCCGACAGCGGAACCGGACGATGTCCTCGGTGCCCACCTCGAACAGCGCCCCGGCGCAGTCCGGGCAGGTCAGGCTGGACGGCACACCGGGAGATTCTTCACTGGTGACGGGATCGCGCTCGAATTCGCTCATCTGCGACTCGGTCTGCATCCCGATGGGGACCTCGGGAACCGCGTCGGGATCCACCTGCTCCCGGCACCGCCGGTCGATCAGCGCGGCGATCTGCTCGGCGGGCAGAACGTGATCGGGTGCCGCGTGCTCGATGGCACTTTCCGGCATGGCGGGGTAGTGCGCATCGCCGGGGTCCTGCGCAACCGTCACACCGCCGCGCGCGGCAACTGCAAGCAAGCCGGCGGTGCCGTCGTCGAGGGCGCCCGAAAGCACGACCGCAATGACTCGCGGACCGAACGTGCGGGCAGCCGTCCGGAACAGCACGTCAACCGCCGGCCGGTGCCCGTTCTCCCTCGGTCCCTTGGTCAGCACCAGGTGACCGTCGGCGACAACAAGGTGTCGGCCGGGCTTGGCGACGTAGATGTTCCCCGGCTCGATGGGCAGGCCATGCTCGGCGATGCGGGCAGCCAGCGGGCCGCACCGGTCGAGGATGGCGGGCAGCGCGCTGTCACTCTGCGGCGGGAGGTGCAGGACGACCAGGACCGCGGCAGGTAGGCCGGCCGGCAGGTGGCCCACCAGGGTCCGCAGCGCCTCGACGCCTCCTGCGGAGGCTCCGATGACCACGATGTCGCGGCGGGCGTTCACCGGACGCGCTCCGCCCGCACGCCCTCCGTCCTGCCGTTGACGGCACCGCCGGCGGACGCCCCGATAGGTATCCAGCCCATCCGGGTCTGTACGCGCAGTTGGTTGCGTGCCGCCGAGAGGACCTGGTCCGGGGTGATCGCCAGCAAAGCCGGATCGGGTCGCGACGCGAACCGTTCGCCGCGGTGCGGGCCGTACCACAGCACGCGGTGCCGGTACTGGCTCGCCGGAGGTCCCCACAGGCGCGGTGACATCGGGCCGAAGAGCAACACCGACGGCGTCGCGTACGCCGTCGCCAGGTGACCGGCGCCGGTGTCGCCGCAGATGAGCAGCCGGGCACTGGCGATGGTCGCCGCGAACTCGAGAACGCTCAGGTCTCCGGCCAGGACGGTGGTTTCAGGCAGTCCGGCTTGGCGGGCGACCTGCCCGGCCAGCGAACGCTCTGCCGCACTGCCCGTGATCACCACAGGAGCCCCGCTCGCCGCGAGCCGGCGCGCCACCTCTGCGTATCGCCCTGGCGGCCAGCAGCGGCTGGGTGAGGATGCACCCGGATGGATCACGACGGCACCGGGAGCGACGCTGGGCACCCCCGGGAGCGGCAGCCTCAGATGTGTCGGGTCCGTCGCGATGCCGGCCGTTTCGAGCAGGCGGCACCAGCGACTGATGTCGTGTTCGCCGGGATCCCACGTCGGGCCGGACCAGCCAGGCGCTCGGAAGCCGATCCGGCGGCGCGGCTCCAACGCCAGGAGTGCCTGGTGGCTGCGCGGGCCCTTGCCGTGCAGGTTGACCGCCACATCCGGCGCGGGTCGCTTCCAGCGCAGGTCGGCCAGGCCGTCGGTCGGCAGCACCTCGTCGAACGCACAGCTGATCATGGCCAGTTCTGCCAAGTGGGCAGGAGCCGCCAGCACGATGTTGTGCTGCGGAAAATGCCTCCGCAGCCCGCGGCAGGCCGGCAGCCCGGTGAGCAGGTCAGCCAGGCCGGGAGCCCGCAGAATGAGCAGATCCCGAGTGCGGGTCATGACCCCACCTCCTTCACGAGGCAACCTGCGATGGCGGTTGAGAAACTGCTGTCGGGGATTCGGGGATCCCGAGAATCTGGCGGTAGATCATCTCGGTGGATACGGCGGCGCGTTCCCATGAGAACGCCGAACGAGCCCGATCGACGGCCGCGAAGCGGTACGCCTGGAGGCGCACCGGATCGTGGAAGAGCCGGCGGATCGCGTGAGCCAGCTCCGTCGGGGCACGCGGCGCTATCAGCTCTCCGGTCACCCCGGGTACGACGGTGTCTCTCATGCCGCCGACGGCGGTGGCGATGACGGGTACGCCGGAGGCCATCGCCTCCAGCGCCACGACGCCGAACGTCGGCGCCCACGGCGTGCACAGAAGCATGTCGACCGTACGAAGAAGCTCGGCGATCCTGCTGCGGGGAACGAAGCCGACAAAGTCCACCCGCCGCGCAACGCCGAGCGCATGCGCCAGACCGAGCAGCCGGCGGGCGTCCGGGTCCTCGGCGAGCTCCGCCGCGGGCGGTCCGCCCGCGATCGTGAGGTGGGCACCGGGCAGTTTCGCCAACGCGCGGATCTGGTCCGCCATCCCACCTGGTTCGGCGAGAGTGCCCACCGTCAGCAGTCGGGGGACGGTGCTGGGCGCGGCATCCGTGGCGGAGGGATAGAAGGTGTCGAGGTCGATGCCGGGAGGAATGATGTTGATCCGCCGCCAGCTGACGCCCATCCGCCGAAGCCCCTGCGACTCGTCGTCACAGCTCGCCACGACCCGGGCCGCGGCCCGGCCGATGACTGCCTCCATCCGGACACGCTGCGCCATGTTGGACTCATCGGCGCGGACCGGCTGCGGCTGGACCGCGCCGAGGCCGTGAAATGTCTGCACAAGCGGCACCGATCGGTCCCGGGTCGCCTGCAACGCGGCCAGGCCGGAGGTCCACGAGTGGGCGTGAATCAGATCCGGCGTGTCAGCGGCGAAGGCGTCGCTCAGACCGTGACCGAACTCCGCGACGAGGGGCACCAGATCGCCGGCCGCGATCGGCGCAGCCCCTCCTGCGGGAAGCTGGCGGAGCTCGACGCCGTGCGCCAGCGGGAGGCAGCCCGGGGCGGCCGGATTGTCCAGCCTGGAATAGATGGTGACGTCGTGACCCAGGGCGGCCATTGCTCGCGAGAGTGCCACGACCTGCATGCTCTGGCCGGGCGGCTGCCCCCCCGCGGCGGGCGGCAGGGGGCTGGCGGCGAAGGCCACCATCGCGATTCTGATCGGGATCGACATACACACTCCGTGGGACGCGGGCTGAAGTCCGGGTCTTCGGTCGTGTGCCTGTCTGCTCAAGCACCATGTGGGCTATGTGCTGTTGGCATCTCCATGATCGTGCGGGGCTTCGGGGGCGGGGAGCCCGAAGCTAGACGTAGTCACTCGTTGCGTCAGCGGATCGTAGCTGAGAGTACGCCTTTTCTCGGTTCGCTGAGCGACCAAAGCCGCCAATCATCGTAAAGCAGCATACGCAATCCCATACCTGACGCACCATTGAATGCGATCAGGAAAGGACGCCGAAATCGGCGACCCGGCCCGCCCCGGCCGAGCGGCTTCGTCGCCTCCGCGCAGGGTGCAGAATGCATCGGCGGGTATCGGGTAGGGCGACAGCCAGTGATCTTTTCGGACCGAGAGGCAGACGCATGGCTACGCCGGACACCGCCCTCGTCGACGTTGACGGCACCCTGGTTGATACGAACTACCACCACGCGCTGTCCTGGCATCGCGCCTTCCGCCGGTTCGGGATCATCGTCCCCGTCTGGGAGATTCACCGGCACATCGGCATGGGCGGCGACCAATTGGTGCAGGCTGTCGCCGGAGAGACGGTGGAGAGCGAGCACGGCGACGACCTGAGGACGGCGTGGTCGGACGAGTTCGCTCCGATGCTTGCCGAGATCGTGCCTCTGCCCGGCGCCAAGGACTTCCTCACCGAAATCCAACGTCGAGGCTGGCCGGTTGTGCTGGCCAGTTCTGGCAATCCCGAGCACACCGAGCACTATCTCGACCTGCTCGACGCCCGATCCGTAGTCGACGCGTGGACCACGTCTGAGGACGTGGATACGACCAAGCCGGCACCGGACCTAGTGCAAGTTGCGGCCGAGCGGGCCGGGTCCGGCCACCCGATTCTGGTGGGCGACTCGCCGTGGGACTGCGAATCGGCCGGCCGGATCGGTGTGCCCGTCATCGGCTTGCTGACAGGCGGTTTCGCGGCCGGCGAACTCCGTGCGGCCGGAGCAGGCTGGGTCTTCGAATCGCTGCCGGACCTGCTGACTCGGATCGATGACACCCCGCTCAGCGGGATCGACGCAGAAGGAACCCGAACCCCGGCAGCGCGCTAGCTCGCCTCTCCACGGCGGGCCCGCGAGCCCGACCGGAGGCGGTTGGGGTCGACCTCCCGCTCGGGATGCCGGCGTAGGTATTCGTACTCCAGCTCGACGGTGCGGGTCGTGTGCCTTTCCAGCGCATCAGGACCGCCGTGCAGGAAAGTCTCGTGTCGGGTTTCGTGCAGATGCTTCAACTCGCGCACCAGGTCGGCCTCGTCAAGATCCGGGCCAGCCACTCCTTCGCTCATCGCCTCCCTCTCTGTTCTGTGACCACCACCGTGGCGCGATCGGCCTGCCCAAGCAAATTCTTAGCGCAGGGGCCGGACCAGGCCGCCGCTCGGCGTGTGCCGGGAGCGCAGTGCGTGCTCGACCAGCCGGATGAGCATGGCCTTGGTCGACTCGCGGTCTCGCGCGTCGCAGTCGGCGATCGGCACCTCGTCGTCAACGCCCAGCGCCTCACGTACCTGCTGGGCCGTGTGCAGCGCCTCGCCGTCGAAGCGGTTCAACCCGACGATGAACGGCAGACCCCGCTGCTCGAAGTAGTCGACTGCGGCAAAGGCGTCGGCGAGGCGGCGCGTGTCGACCAGCACCACCGCCCCGATGGCGCCGCGGACGACGTCGTCCCACATGAACCAGAACCGCTGCTGGCCGGGCGTACCGAACAGGTAGAGGATCAGATCCTCGTCGATGGAGATCCGGCCGAAGTCCATCGCCACCGTGGTGGTGCGTTTGTTCGGTAGCACCGTCGTGTCGTCATGGCCCTCGCCCGCTTCGGTCATCACGCCCTCGGTCGTCAACGGGACGATCTCGGATACGGAGCCCACGAAGGTCGTCTTGCCGGCGCCGAACCCACCCGCGACGACGATCTTGACCGACGAGGTAGCAGCGCTGGCGTCGATGACGCCCCCGGGCTCAGAGCCGGCGAAGACCATGCAGCACCTTTTCCAGAGTTTCGCTGTCCGGGCCGCTCGCGTCGGCCGTCTGGTGGACCATGACAAGGCCGTTCTCGATGAGATCGCCGACCAGCACGCGGGCGACGCCGAACGGCACGCCGACCAGGGCGGCCACCTCGGCAAGCGACCGCGCGCTGCGGCACAACACGCAGATCGCCCGGCCCTCCGGACTGGCGACGGCCATCTCCTCGCCTCGAGCGGTGGTGAGGACCAGAGCTTCCAGGGGAATCGATCGTCCGGCGCGGGTCCGCCCGCCGGTGATGGCGTACGGACGGACGAAGGGACCAGGCTCGAGGCGGCCCGATCCGTTGGACGTCAATTCAACCCCACGCCTGTGTCCGGCATCGGAGCGCGCGCGGCCGGGGTGAGTGCCGGCCCGACCCGGGACACCAGCAGGGCCATCTCGTAGCCGACGAGGCCGAGGTCGCTCGATGTCGATGCCAGCGCCGCCAGCGACGAACCATCGCCGACTGCCATCACGAACAGATAGCCGAGCTCCATCTCGACGACCGTCTGCCGCACGCCGCCGGCTTCGAAGCACCGTGCGGCACCCTGGGTGAGGCTGGACAGCCCCGCTGCGATCGCAGCCAGTTGATCGGCCCGCTCAGCGGGAAATCCCCGAGACGCCGACATCGGCAGACCGTCTGCGGACACCACGATGCAGTGGGCGATACCGGCGACCTGGTCGACGAATCCGTCGAGCAGCCAGCGCACGTCCTGCCGCGATGTGCGTGGGTCTGTCACTGGCCATCCTCCACGTTGTTTCCGTCACCGTTGTGCGAACCGGGACGATCGGCCTCCGGTTCAGAGAGGTCGGAATCGACGCCGTTGCGCCCCCGGGCGACGCCGCTCTGGAAGTTGCTCAGCCCGCGTGCGGCGTGTGCCGGCCGGGTCACCCGAGGCGAGGCGTTGCCGGTCGCCTGACCGGGAACGAGGTTCGATCCGCGTACCCGGATCGGCAGGCCGGCGCCGGTCACCCCGGCCGAGTTCGGCTGGCTGGCCGCCTGCGCCACCCGCCACCCCTCGTCGGCGGGTGAAGTCCAACTAC
This sequence comes from Mycobacteriales bacterium, assembly GCA_049698415.1. Classification (GTDB taxonomy): domain Bacteria; phylum Actinomycetota; class Actinomycetes; order Mycobacteriales; family QHCA01; genus QHCA01. The sequence goes on along the minus strand of JBAVXU010000355.1, from coordinate 12,110 downwards.
GCCGAGCGGCAGGGGTCCGGGCCGGATCGGCCGGCGGCGCCGGTGATGGCCTGGGTGGGTCGTAGTCGGCCGGGTTGAACCACTCCGACTGGATGGTGTCGAAAATGAGCAATGGTGCGTCGTTGCTCTCCTGCGCCCGGGTGGCCGAACGGATCATCGCCCCGGTGTTGGCCGACAGCGAGCTCGGCGGCCGAGGTGGTTCGGCGTGGACGCCGTTGGCCGGTGCCGCAGGCAGCACGGCTGCCACAGCCGGAGTCGGATGGGCCGGCGGCTGCGCGATCACCGGCGCCCGAGCCGGAAGCACGATCCGGCTCGGCAACTGCACCGTGGCGATCACGCCGCCGTGCACCGACGACCGCAGCCGCACATTGATCTCGTGCCGTTGCGCCAGCCGGCTGACGACGTAGAGCCCCATCATTCGCGAGGTGGACTCGTCGAAGGCCGGGGGCTCGGCCAGTCGCTCGTTGGCCTGCGCGATCTGGCTGGCCATCATCCCGATGCCGCTGTCCTCGATCTCGACCAGGAGCTCGCCATTGGTGCCGGCGCTGCGGGCCCGGACCTGGACGGCAGTGTCCGGCGCCGAGAACGACGCGGCGTTCTCGAGCAGCTCGGCCAGCAGGTGGACGACGCCGCCGACCGCGGTGTTGACGATGTCGAAGCCGGGCTCGACGTCGGTACGCACCCGTGCGTACTGCTCCACCTCGGCCACAGCGGCGCGTACGACGTCGAGGAGCGCGACCGGGGTCGTCCACCGGCGGCCGCCCTCCGCACCGGCGAGCACCAGCAGGTTCTCGTCGTTGCGTCGCATGCGGGTGGCCAGCAGGTCGAGGGTGAACAGGCTCGCAAGTTGGTCCGGATCCTGCTCGCTCGTCTCGAGCCCATCGATGACCCGCAGTTGCCGCTCGACAAGACTCTGGCTGCGGCGGGACAGGTTGACGAACATCGAGCTCATGCTCTTGCGCATCAGCGCTTGCTCGCCGGCCAGGCGTACGGCTTGTGAGTAGACCTCGTCGAAAGCCGCCGCGACCTCGCCCACCTCGTCGCGACTGGCGAGGAGCACCGGTTGCAGGGGTTCGTCGAGGTCCTGCACGTCGCCCTGCTGCAGCCGGCGTACGACGTCGGGCAACTTGTCACCGGCGACGTTGAGCGCCGCCGAGCGCAGCCGGTGCAACGGCCGGATCATCGACCGGGCGACCACGACCGTGGCCACCAAGGCGAAGACGAGGATCATCAGGATGATCAGGGCGCTCTGGAGCGCACCGCGCTGCCCATCGGCCCGCCGTGCCGCGGCACGGTTGATGATCTGGTCGAGTTGGGTGAAGGCCACCAGGTTGGTCCGGTCGACCTCGACGCTCTTGAGCATGTACCACTGATAGGCGTCGGCACCGACGTTCACGCTGCTGCGCTTGTCAAGCGCGGTTTCCAGGACGCCTGCCGCTCGGTCGACCTGCGGGCCGGAGACAGTACGGCGATATAGCGCCTGGTCGTCGTCGGTCGCGCTGGCCAGGAAGGCGCTCACGGCTGCCTGTTGCTTGGCCCGAGCCGCGATCAGGTCGGCCAGCGCCGGCCCGCGGAAACCGTCGCCGAGCAACGCGACATCGAGCAGGGCACGCTGTTGGGAGCCGAGTTCGGCCGCCTGTGCGACGAACTGCATCGACGAGACCCGTTGCACGAACGCGGGATCGTCACTGCCGATCCAGAGGTCGCCGTTGAGTCGCAGGAGGGCGCCAACGATCTCGGAGTAGCCCTTGATGATCGAGGCCGCGACGGCCCATCCCAACGAGTTGCGCTCACGCAGGCCCGGCAAGTCCTTGAGGGCGCTCAGCGCGGTATGGACGTCACGCTCGATCGCCGGGTCGTAGGTCGTGTCGATGGTCTTGAGGCTCGCCCGCAGGTCGTTCGCGGCATGGTCGACGACCGCGATCTGCTTGTCGACAGCCGGCAGCGAGTCGCGCCGGCGGGCGATGCGGTCGGCGTTGAGATCGCGCTCGGCCTGCAGGGCGACGACCAGGACCGCCACGCGGCGCCCGGCACCGGAGAGATTCTCGACTCGGGTGTATCCCTCTGACTGCTTCAACGCGCCGAACATGCCGGCCGCGCCGAGGGCCAAGGCGGCCAGCGTCGGGATCGCCAGGACCATCAGCAACTTGGGCCGGATCCCCCACTCGCGCAGGCTGGTCCATCGCGGCCCGCGTTCGGTGGAAAGGACCTGCCCCTCGCCGGCCAGCGCCTGCGACATCGGCTGACTCGGCACGTACGACGCCTCCTCGGGCTTCTCGTGGCCCCGGTCAGTGGTCGGGTGAGGTTTCGGTGCGGGCCTGCTTGCCCGGCTGGACCGCCTGGCAGCACGGCGGGAGTGCGAAGGCGGCGGGGTCGGCGGGCCGGAGGCCGACGGGGCGGACTCGGTATCTATGGACCTCGCCCCCTAGCTCGATACGAAAAGCGGGCGTTGTGCCAAGGATTTGGCTGCTTCGGACAGCCGACGATCCCGCAGGTGACAGTGTAATAACATGACAAGGTCACCAAACGCCAGCCGAAATGTGTCAAGTTGAACTCACGCGTTGTGATCGATTGGGCAGGTCAGGCCCAGATGAAGATCCTGCAGATTACCCCGGATCGGGGCACTTGCCGCGAAATGGCAGCAACGGTGAGCCAACAAATGACGCTGAGTCAGAATGGACCAACCTCGTGCTGGCGACCTGATCAGGTTTGTGTCGACAACAGGTGATGCAACAGGATCAGTTGCGTCACCGCCAGCGGAGCACTCCGCTGACCCGCGCCCAGGGCGCCGAGGTGCGGAGGCATCGGCAGATCGAGCCCGATGTGCTCCCAGATGCGTCTCTCGACCTTGCGGCTGTCCTCTTCGGGCGCGTACCCGTGGACGTGCAGCGCATCGACCGGGCGCTCGTCGTCGTCGCGCATCATCTTGAGGTGGATCGCTGTGGTGTCCTCGACGATTCGCACCAGCGGGGGGTGCGGCACGGTCGGTCGCAGCAGCACCGTCGCCGACAGCGGGGTATCCGGGGGGTCGTTGCGGCCCTCGATCGGTGCGAACTGCACGACGATGTCGGCCTCCGCCCGCTGAGCGCGGATGAACTCCTCCGACTCGGGCTCCCGCCGCTCCAACTCCGCCAGCACCTGCTGGCGGGTGTAGCCGCGGTTCTTCGTGTCCCGGGAGATCTTCCATTCCGTACGCACGTCTTCGGGCGGTCCGAGGAAGACCGTCACGTCGAAACAGGACCGCATCAGCTTCGAATGGAGCGGCAGCAATCCCTCGACGATCACGAACTCCTTGGGCTCGACCAACGTCGGCCGGTCAAGCGTTCCGGTCTCGTGGTTGTAGACCGGCTTGAGGATGGGCTGACCGGTGGCGATGAGTTGCAGGTGTTGCTCGATGATCGAGATGTAGTTGCAGGCCGGGTTCAGAGCGGTGAAGGGGAGTTCTTTGCGTTCGGTCCGGTCGTAGCGGTGATAGTCGTCGGTGCAGATAGAGGTGCTGCGTTCTCCGCCGAGCGCCTCGACCAGTCCGGCGGCCAACGTCGTCTTGCCGGCAGCGCTGTCACCGGCGATGCCCAGCATGAACGGCCGGATCGTCGGAGTGTCAGGCTTGGCGCGCTCCATCGACATGAGCTTGTGCGGCATCAGATGAGCGTATGGCTCCGCACCGGCCGCGGACTCACCCCGACGGATGAGCGCTCGGGTGAAGCACGCCGGGCCGCAGCGTGCTCAGGGCGTACGGTCCTAGCGTGGGCCAGCCGCTGAGGCTCGTATTGGTGGACGATCACCAGATCGTCCTCGACGGGCTGCGCTCGATGCTGCATCCGCATGCCGACGAGGTGACCGTCGTGGGCGTCGCCACCGACGGTGCCGGGGCGATGAAGGCCGTCGCCGAGCACAGGCCCGACATCGTGTTGCTCGACGTACGCTTGGGCGCCGACAGCGGGCTCGAGGTCTGCGAACGCATCCTCGCCGAGCACCCGGGCCAGCGGATCGTGTTCCTCACGGTGTACGACGATGAGCAGTACCTCTACCCCGCGCTGCGGGCCGGCGCCGTGGGATACCTGTTGAAGCGGGTCACCGGCAAGGAACTCGTCGCCCACCTCGCCGCCGTGTTCGAAGGCACGATCGTGATCGACCCGACGTTGGCCGGCCGGGTGGCGCTGTCGGCGGCGCGGTTGCAGAGCGGGGAGTTCTGGCCCGGCGCGCACCTGGGACTCACCCGGCGCGAGAGTGAGGTCCTGGCCGGGCTGGTCTCGGGCCGGTCCAATCGCGAGGTCGCGGCAGACCTCGTTCTCAGCGCGGATACGGTCAAAACCCACCTGCGTTCGCTCTATCGCAAGCTCGCTGTCTCGGACCGGTCACAGGCCGTCGCGGCGGCGCTTCGAGAGGGTCTGTTTCGCTGACAGCCCGCACCCGACGGACCTACCTTTGAGTCCTAGCTGCCCCCTCAGCAACCGAGGTGAACCATGAGCGGACGCGTAGTGCACTTCGAAGTGCCGGCCGACAACATCGACCGGGCGCGCGATTTCTATCGCGACGCCTTCGGCTGGAACGTCACGGCGATGCCGGGCATGGACTACACGATGGTCAGCACCACCGCCACCAACGAGCAGGGGGCCCCCACCGAGGCCGGGGCAATCAATGGCGGGATGTTCACACGTTCGGCACCGTTGACGACGCCGGTGATCACCATCGAGGTCGACGACATCGACAAGGCGCTGGAGACGGTCGGGTCGCACGGCGGCTCGACCGTACGAGGCAAGCAAGCCGTGATGGAGATGGGCTTCGCGGCGTACTTCACCGACAGCGAGGGCAACCTGATGGGGTTGTGGCAGAACGCCTGAGCCCGGTCAGCACTTGTCGCGCCTGCGTACGAACCGCGGTGCCGGCGCCGGGTGGTGCCCACTGAGCAGGTGATCGAGGAAGAGCCGGGCCGGCGCGGGCACCTCCGATCTGGTCACGACGTGCCAGGGCCTGTTCATCGGCGTGCCCGGCGTGCGCAGCACGCCGAGCTGACCGGCTGAGATCTCGCGCTCCACGGCCGAGCGCGACACCAGGGTGACGCCGAGCCCGGCCACCGCCCCGGCGATGACCGCACCGTTGGCACCCAGCGTGAGTTGCGTGGGGGTGAGTTCGTGCTCGGCGAGATAGCCGAGCATCGTGTCGCGGGTGCCAGAGCCCGGCTCACGCAGCAGCCAGGGCATCGCGCCGAGCAGTGAGAGCACCGCACGCCCGGAGCGTCCGGTCGGCACCAGTCGAGCAGCCGCGACGAGAACGAGTTCGTTGTCGGCCACCGCCCGGCTGACCAGCGAGGAGTCCACCGACGGCCGACCCGCGATGGCCAGATCCGCCTCGTGCGCGACGAGCCGTCGGAAGACGTCGTCGCGCGATCCCACGTCGACACCGACCTGCGCCTCGGCATAGCGGTCGCGGAACGTGGCGAGGTAGGCGGGAAGGACCTGCTCGGCAGCGGTGGGTACGGCGGCCAGTCGGACATGGCCGCGCTCGGGTCGTTGCCCGTCCCGCGCGGCGAGCAGCGCCTCGTCGACCAGCCCGAGGATGCGTCTGGCGTACCCCGCATAGATGACGCCCTCTTCGGTGAGCCGCACCCCGCGGCCGTGCCGCTGCAGCAGGCGTACGCCCAGCTCACGCTGCAGCCCCGCCACAGACGCGGAGACCGCCGACTGGCTCACGACGAGGGCTTCGGCAGCGTCGCTGACCGACCCCGCGTCCGCGACGGCGAGGAACGTACGAAGCTGGTGCGGGGTCATGGCTGAGCCTGCTTTCATAAGGGATCGCTCATAGCATATGAGAAATTCCCCCATAGACATCTCAAGTCCCGCGGCGTTGGATGGAGGGACGGCGCCACACAGCACCGATACCGGACGAGGGTGAGTGCATGGCTTCCGAAGCCGACAAGGCCGAGAAGAAGGAGCGCTGGTCGGCCGGCGTCCAGTCCTACGCCAGCATGGGCTACTACAACGCCGACTACGTCCCCAAGGACACCGACATCCTGGCCGCGTTCCGGATCACCCCGCAGGACGGGGTCGACCCGATCGAGGCGGCAGCGGCAGTCGCCGGCGAATCGTCCACTGCCACCTGGACCGTCGTGTGGACCGATCGCCTCACCGCGCACGAGCACTACCAGGCCAAGGCCTACAGCGTGGAGCGGGTCGGCGAGACCGATCAGTACATCGCCCGCGTGGCCTACGACATCGACCTGTTCGAAGAAGGCTCGGTGGCCAACCTGACGTCGTCGATCATCGGCAACGTCTTCGGCTTCAAGCCGCTCAAGGCGCTGCGCCTCGAGGACATGCGGATCCCGACGCACTACGTCAAGACGTTCAAGGGCCCACCGCACGGCATCGTGACCGAGCGCGAATACCTCAACAAGTACGGCCGGCCGCTGCTGGGCGCGACGGTCAAGCCCAAGCTCGGGCTCTCAGCGCGCAACTACGGCCGGGTCGTCTACGAAGCCCTGCGGGGGGGTCTGGACTTCACCAAGGACGACGAGAACATCAACAGCCAGCCGTTCATGCGCTGGCGCGACCGCTACCTCTACTCCATGGAGGGCGTCAACAAGGCCGTGGCCGCGACGGGCGAGATCAAGGGCCACTACCTCAACGTGACCGCGGCGTCGATGGAGGAGATGTACGAACGCGCGGAGTTCGCCAAAGAGATCGGCAGCGTCATCATCATGCAGGACCTGACCGTCGGCTACACCGCGATGCAGTCCATGTCCAACTGGGCGCGCAAGAACGGCGTCATTCTGCACCTGCACCGAGCCGGGCACGGCACGTACACCCGGCAGAAGACCCACGGTGTCAGCTTCCGGGTCATCTCCAAGTGGGTACGCCTGATCGGCGTCGACCACGTCCACGCCGGCACAGTCGTCGGCAAGCTCGAGGGCGACCCCGCGACGACCGCCGGTTTCTACGACACACTTCGGCTGGACCATGTGGAGGAGAATCCCGCCAACGGCATCTACTTCACCCAGGACTGGGCCTCGATGCCCGGCGTCATGCCGGTCGCGTCGGGCGGCATCCACGCCGGTCAGATGCACCAACTGCTGCACTACCTCGGCGAGGACGTCATCCTGCAGTTCGGTGGGGGGACCATCGGCCACCCGATGGGCGTCAGCGCCGGCGCAGAGGCCAACCGGGTCGCGACCGAAGCGATGATCAAAGCGCGCAACGAGGGCAAGGACTTCCTCAAGGAGGGCGAGGACATCCTCAAGGGCGCCGCCAAGAACTGCAAGGCGCTCAGCGTCGCCATGGACACCTGGGGCGACATCACGTTCGACTACACCTCGACCGATGCCCCCGACGTCACCCCCACCCCGACGAGCAGCTGACGAGAGGAGCCACCCGACGTGAAGATCACTCAAGGCACCTTCTCGTACCTTCCCGAACTCACCGACGAGGAGATCACCGCGCAGGTGCAGTACGCCCTCGACAACAACTGGGCCGTCGGCCTGGAGTTCACCGACGACCCTCACCCCCGCAACGTCTATTGGGAGATGTGGGGACTGCCGATGTTCGACGTCGAGGACGCGGCCGGCGTGATGTACGAAGTGAACGCCTGCCGCGAGGCCTACCCCAAGCACTACGTGCGGCTCTCCGCGTACGACGCCCGGCTCGGCCGGCAGACCACGGCGATGTCGTTCCTGATCCAGCGCCCCGAGGACGAGCCCGGCTTCGCGCTGGAGCGCGAGGAGAGCCACGACCGGGTGGTCCGCTACACGCTTCGTTCCTACGCTGCCAACGATCCCGAAGGCCGCCGCTACGGTCGCGGCTAAGCCCGGTCCCCGGTCGCGTCCGCGGCGCTGAACCCGAAAGGAGAAGCAGCGATGAGTGGCGGTAGCCCGCGCTTCGAGTTGCCGCGACCGGGAGGCAAGCGCCCCCAGGGGAGCAAGCGCGCGGACTCCGAGACCGATCGGGGCAAGGACACGGAGGCCGAGCGCCCCAGCGACCCGGACGATGACACCACCAGTGAGGACCAACGAGACATCGACGGATCCGAGCGCGACGAGGAGAACGACGAGCGCCTGCCGGACGACGCTGTGCTCGAAGTCGACCAGATCCGCAAGGAGTCAGAGGTCGACTCCGTGCTCGATCGCCTCGACGAGGAACTCGTCGGGCTGGTGCCGGTGAAGACCCGCATCCGCGAGATCGCGTCCTTGCTGCTCGTCGACCGGATGCGCAACAAGTTCGGCCTCTCGGCCGTACGCCCGGCGCTGCACATGTGCTTCACCGGCAGTCCCGGCACCGGCAAGACAACGGTCGCCCTGCGGATGGCCGAACTGCTGCACGGCCTGGGTTACCTCCGCCGCGGCCACCTGGTCTCGGTCACTCGCGATGACCTCGTCGGGCAGTACATCGGGCACACCGCCCCCAAGACCAAAGAGGTGCTCAAGCGCGCGATGGGCGGCGTGCTGTTCATCGACGAGGCGTACTACCTCTACAAGGAGGACAACGAGCGGGACTACGGAGCGGAGAGCATCGAGATCCTGCTCCAGGTCATGGAGAACCAACGTGACGACCTGGTGGTGATCCTCGCGGGCTACAAGGACCGGATGGACGAGTTCTTCGCGTCAAACCCCGGCATGAGCTCGAGGATCGCCCATCACATCGACTTCCCCGACTACAGCGTCGACGAGCTGTCGGCCATCGGGAAGCTCATCGCCGCCGAGCATCAGTACGACATGACCGACGAGACGCAGAAGCTGTTCCGGGACTACCTCGAGCGCCGGATGCGCCAGCCGAGGTTCGCCAACGCACGCAGCGTCCGCAACGCGATCGAGCGGGCCAGGTTGCGTCATGCCAATCGGCTGGTGAGCGAGCCGGGCGCGACCGTCACCAAGGAGCAACTGCAGACCCTGGAGCCCGCCGACTTCCTGGCCAGCCGGGTCTTCGACGGCGACCGCCCGGACGACGACGACCGCGAGGACTCCGACTGAGCCGCTGCGGCTAGGCGGCGGTCTCCGCCCGGATCGCCGACAGCGGTGATGCCACATCCTCGAGTGACTTGCCTTCGGCATCGACGCCGATCGCCATCTCGACCAGCCCGCCGATCGCCATCAACGCGGCTGCGATGAGATAGCCGATGAACAACTTGCCGGGATCCTTGCCGTCACCGATGAGGTGGCCGTAGAAGATCGGGCCGATGGCGCCGAAGCACTGGGCGATGGCGAAGAACAGCGCGATGGCTTGCGCGCGTACCTCGAGCGGGAAGATCTCACTCACCGTGAGGTAGGCAGCGCTCGCGCCTGCCGAGGCGAAGAAGAAGATGACGCACCAGGCGATGGTCTGGGTCGTCGCGTTGAGGATCCCCGCGTTGAACATCACCGCGGTGACCGCGAGCAACGCCCCGGACAGGATGTACGTGCCGGAGATCATCTTCCGGCGGCCGAGTGTGTCGAACAGCCGGCCGATGGTGAGCGGGCCGGCGAGGTTGCCGACTGCGAACGCGACCAGGAAGAACGGAGCCGACTTCGCGCTCACGTGATAGAAGGTCGTGAGGACCAGCGTGTAGGTGAAGAAGATCGCGTTGTACAGGAACGACTGCGTGATCATCAGTGAGGCGCCGAGCACCGACCGCGACGTGTAGTGCTTGAACAGCACCCTGGCCAGGACGATGAACCCGATGCGCGGCGTCGGCCTGATCTCGATGGCCTGATCGTCATCGAGCGGCCGCAGGTCCGTACCCGACGCGCTGACCTGCTCCTCGATGTACCGGATGCTCGCCTCGGCCTCTTCCTCGCGGCCGCGCATGATGAGCCAGCGGGGACTCTCCGGCAGGCGCCGGCGCAAGCCCCAGATCGCGATGCCGATGACTGGGCCGATGAGGAAGCCGATCCGCCAGCCGACACCGAGCGAGAGCTGGTTGAGCAGGACGTAGGTGCCCATCGTGCCGAGGATCGCGCCGGCCCAATAGGTGCCGTTGACCGCGATGTCCGCGCGGCCGCGGTACTTCGCCGGGATCAACTCATCGATGGCCGAGTTGATGGCGGCGTACTCCCCGCCGATGCCGGCGCCGGCGACGAACCGGGTGACGTAGAGGAATGTCAGCGCCATCGTGCTGTGGTTCCAGGTCAGCGCGGTGGCAGCGTTGCCGAACAGATAGACGCCGAGGGTGAGGATGAACAACTTCCGGCGACCCAGGGCGTCGGACAGCCGGCCGAAGAACAGGGCCCCGAACACCTCGCCGATCAGGTAGACCGTCGCGATCGCGCCCACCTCGGTGGCGGACAGTCCGAGGGTGGCCTTGTCGGTGAGGATCGGGCCGACAGCGCCGGCAACCGTGATTTCGAGGCCGTCGAGGATCCACGCGACGCCGAGCGCGACCATCAGCCGGGTGTGGAAGGCCGACCAGGGAAGCCGGTCGATTCGGGCCGGAATCAGGCTCCGGATGACGCCAGGTTCCTTGACGTCCTCGCTTGCTGTGGTCACTTGCCCTCCTGCGGACGGCCCTCACCGGCAACTGGGCGAACTGTCCCCTCAAAAAATCGTCGGAAACCTCACTCATGGGTGCGGTCTCGTTGGGTAGACAGGTACCCAGCCCGACCCCGCGCCCGTCTGGAGGAGCCATGAGCGACAAGATCTCCCTGCGGTCCGATGACCGCCCGGTGCCGGCCGGCCCGCTCGCCGGCGCGCTCGGCCTGGCCCTGCTGGGGGCGGCGCTGCTGCGTTTCCTGAGCAAGCGGCGCGGTCGCTGACGCGGCCAGGTCGTCCCCATGAAGCGCCGGCACCTGCTGGCGGCCATCGGGGCGGCGCAACTCGCCGCGGGGGTGGCCGGCCAGGCGCTCGCCCTGCGTGACGGGCGAGCGTTCGACATCGCGGTCCTCGGTTGGCGTGGCCGGCCGGAGCGGATGACCCGGGACACGTGGCTGCTCGGCACCGGCGTCTCGGCACCGGTGGTCATGCTCGCCACCCAGGCGGCGGCGATCGGGCGCCTGGCAGCCGGGCCGAGCCGACGGGCCTCCCAGGTTCTGGCCACGCTGGGCGCGCTGATGACGACGGGCTACCTCGTCGAGCGCGAGTTCCGCGACGCCTTTCGACCCGGCGGCAGGGATGCCGAACTCACTCCTACGGTCGCGGTCGGATTCTGCCTGGCGGTCGCCATGGCCGCGCTGGGCGGGCGGGGTACGACGAGCGACTGAGGCGTCAGCGGTACGGCAGGCTGAGGTTAGGCTCGGGATTCGTCTCCTGAGGCGTTGGCCCACGGGTGGTGATCGTGAGCGAGTTGGTGCTGGGCATCGACATCGGCACGGGAAGCAGCAAGGGCGTGCTGGCCACCCCCGACGGGCAGGTCGTCGCCTCGGCCAGCGTGGCGCACAGCATGTCGCTGCCCCGGCCGGGCTGGGCCGAGATGGACGCCGACGCGGTGTGGTGGGCAGACGTCGTCGCCCTGTGCGGGCGACTGCTGCCCCAAGCGTCGGGACGGCCGGTCTCGGGTGTCTGCGTCAGCGGCGTCGGCCCCTGCCTATTGCTGTGCGACGCACAGGTCCGGCCCCTGCATCCGGCGATCCTGTACGGCATCGACATGCGAGCGACCGCCGAGATCGCCGAGCTGACCGAGCGCTACGGCGCGGAGGAAATCGTGGCTCGCGGTGGCACCGCGCTGTCGACCCAGGCGGTGGGCCCGAAGATGGAGTGGGTGCGCCGGCACCAGCCGGACGTGTGGGCTCGCGCGGCCGGTTGGTACAACAGCAATTCCTTCATCGTCGCCAAGCTGACCGGGGAGTACGTCCTCGACCATCACACCGCCAGTCAGTGTGACCCGCTGTACGACATCAAGGCCAACGTGTGGAACCCCGAGTGGACGCGCGACATCGCCGGCGACCTGCCGATGCCCCGGCTGGCCTGGCCGAGCGAGACGGTCGGCACCGTGCATGCGCGCGCCGCGGCGGAGACCGGGCTGACCGAGGGCACTCCCGTGGCCGCGGGGACGGTCGACGCCTGGGCCGAGGCGTTCAGCGCGGGGGTGCGTAGGCCGGGCGACCTGATGTTGATGTACGGCTCGACGATGTTCTTCGTACAAGTGCTGCCCGAACTGTGCTCGCATCCGATCCTGTGGACCACGACCGGAGTCGAGCCTGGGTCATACAC
>JBAVXU010000354.1:0-2662 GCA_049698415.1 Mycobacteriales bacterium | reverse complement strand
CCCGGATGGAGCGGGTCGTCCGCGAGCGGATGACCACCCAGGACGTCGAGGCGATCACGCCGCAGACGCTGATCAACATCCGGCCCGTCGTCGCCTCCATCAAGGAGTTCTTCGGCACCAGCCAGCTCTCGCAGTTCATGGACCAGACCAACCCGCTGGCCGGGCTGACCCATAAGCGGCGGCTGTCCGCGCTCGGCCCGGGTGGACTTTCCCGGGAGCGGGCCGGCTTCGAGGTGCGCGACGTTCACCCCTCGCACTACGGCCGCATGTGCCCGATCGAGACTCCCGAAGGCCCGAACATCGGCCTGATCGGGTCGCTGTCGACCTTCGCCCGGGTCAACCCGTTCGGTTTCGTCGAGACCCCCTATCGCAAGGTCACCAACGGCCGGGTCACCGACCAGATCGACAACCTGACCGCCGACGAAGAGGACCGGCACGTCATCGCCCAGGCCAACGAGCCCCTGGACCCCAAGGGCCGCTTCGCCAACGCCCGGGTGCTCGTCCGTCGCAAGGGCGGCGAGGTCGACTACATCGAGCCTGACGGCGTCGACTTCATGGACGTCTCACCGCGGCAGATGGTGTCCGTCGCCACCGCGATGATCCCGTTCCTCGAACACGATGACGCCAACCGCGCGCTCATGGGCGCCAACATGCAGCGGCAGGCGGTGCCGCTGCTGCGCAGCGAGTCCCCGCTGGTCGGCACCGGCATGGAGGCGCGGGCAGCGCAGGACGCCGGCGACGTGCTGGTCGCCGAGAAGTCCGGTGTGGTCGAGGAGCTCTGCGCCGACTTCATCACCGTCATGCACGACGACGGGACCAGGCGCACGTACCTCCTGCACAAGTTCCGCCGCAGCAACCAGGGCACCTGCATCAACCAGCGGCCGATCGTGGCCGACGGGGACCGGGTCGAGGTGGGCCAGGTCATCGCCGACGGCCCGTGCACCGACGACGGTGAGATGGCGCTGGGCAAGAACCTGCTCGTGGCGTTCATGCCGTGGGAGGGCCACAACTACGAAGACGCGATCATCCTGTCGCAGCGCCTCGTTCAGGACGACGTCCTGACCTCGATCCACATCGAGGAGCACGAGGTCGACGCCCGCGACACCAAGCTGGGCGCCGAAGAGATCACCCGCGACATCCCGAACGTCTCCGAAGAGGTCCTCGCCGATCTCGACGAGCGCGGCATCATCCGCATCGGCGCCGACGTGACCCCCGGCGACATCCTGGTCGGCAAGGTCACTCCCAAGGGCGAGACCGAGCTGACCCCCGAGGAGCGCCTGCTGCGCGCCATCTTCGGTGAAAAGGCTCGTGAGGTGCGTGACACCTCGCTCAAGGTTCCGCACGGCGAGTCCGGCAAGGTCATCGGAGTCAGCGTGTTCAGCCGTGAGGAAGGCGCCGAGCTCTCGCCCGGCGTCAACGAGCTGGTCCGCGTCTACGTCGCCCAGAAGCGCAAGATCCAGGACGGCGACAAGCTGGCCGGCCGGCACGGCAACAAGGGCGTGATCGCCAAGATCCTGCCCCAGGAGGACATGCCGTTCCTCGAGGACGGGACTCCGGTCGACATCGTGCTCAACCCGCTGGGTGTTCCCGGCCGGATGAACGTCGGCCAGGTGTTGGAGACCCACCTCGGGTGGGTCGCCCAGTCCGGCTGGGAGATCACCGGACCCGACGCCGACTGGAAGCAGCGGCTGCGCACCATCGGCGCCGAGGAGGCTCCGTCGGGCACCAAGACCGCGACGCCGGTCTTCGACGGCGCGCGTGAGGAAGAGATCACCGGGCTGCTCGGTTCAACGCGGCCCAACCGTGACGGCGACCGACTGGTGGCCGAGACCGGCAAGGCGATGTTGTTCGACGGCCGCAGCGGCGATCCCTACCCCGCGCCGATCGCGGTCGGCTACATCTACATCATGAAGCTGCTGCACCTGGTCGACGACAAGATCCACGCTCGGTCGACCGGTCCGTACTCCATGATCACCCAGCAGCCGCTGGGCGGTAAGGCTCAGTTCGGTGGTCAGCGCTTCGGTGAGATGGAGTGCTGGGCGATGCAGGCCTACGGCGCGGCATACGCGTTGCAGGAACTGCTCACCATCAAGTCCGACGACGTGCTGGGCCGGGTCAAGGTCTACGAAGCCATCGTCAAGGGCGAGAACATCCCCGAGCCGGGCATTCCGGAGTCCTTCAAGGTGCTGCTCAAGGAGCTGCAGTCGCTGTGCCTCAACGTCGAGGTGCTTTCCAGCGACGGCGTCTCCATCGAGATGCGCGACACCGATGAGGATGTCTTCCGGGCCGCTGAGGAGCTGGGCATCGACTTGTCCCGCCGCGAGCCGTCGTCCGTGGAAGAAGTTTGAGGAAGTCTTCCGATCACCCCCCATACGAAACTGCAAACCCCGAGGGGATCTGAGAAATAGTGCTCGACGTCAACTTCTTCGATGAGTTGCGCATCGGCTTGGCCACCGCGGATGACATCCGTACCTGGAGTCACGGCGAGGTCAAGAAGCCCGAAACGATCAACTACCGCACGCTCAAGCCGGAAAAGGACGGGCTCTTCTGCTAGAAGATCTTCGGCCCGACCCGCGACTGGGAGTGCTACTGCGGCAAGTACAAGCGGGTCCGCTTCAAGGGCATCATCTGTGAGCGCTGTGGCGTCGAGGTCACCCGGGCC
>JBAVXU010000353.1:0-14244 GCA_049698415.1 Mycobacteriales bacterium | reverse complement strand
CGACGCCGCTCGCGCTGGCCGCACTCGACGTCTGTGGCGCGCCGGCCCTGACCGCCCGCGTGGTGCGTTCCTACGCAGACGCCTCGGGGCCTTCTGTCGCCGTCATCGGCGCGGCCGGCAAGAGCGGCTCGCTGTCACTGGCCGCCGCACGACGGTCAGGCGCGAGCCGGCTGGTCGGAGTGGTCCCGGTCGAAGCCGAGGCGAGCGCGCTGCTCGCGGCCGGCCTGGCCGACGAGGTCGTGATCGCCGACGCACGTGACCCGGTCACCCTGGCCGGTGCGATCGGAACGCCGGTCGACGTCACGGTTGTCTGCGTCGACGTACCCGGGTGCGAGGGCGGGGCGATCCTGTCCACAGCGCCGGGTGGCACCGTCGTGTTTTTCTCGATGTCGACCTCCTTCACCGCCGCCGCGCTGGGCGCCGAGGGGCTGGCCGCCGACGTCACCATGCTCGTCGGCAACGGCTATGTCCCCGGGCATGCCGACATGGCATTGCAGCTCGTCCGCGACGACGCCGGAGTCCGCAGACTGTTCACCGACCGGCTGGAGTTGGCCGAGGCGAAGACTCCATGACGACCACTCTGTACCGCGGGGGGGTCGTCCGCAGCCCGGATTCGACCGGGGCCACCGCACTGCTGGTCGAGGGCGACACGGTCCTGTGGGTCGGTCCGGATGGGCTGGCACCCGACGGGGCGGGCGTCGTCGTCGACCTGGCCGGTCACCTCGTCACACCCGCCTTCGTGGACGCGCACGTACATGCCACTGCGACCGGATTAGCCCTGAATGGTCTCGACCTCAGCTTGACGGTTACGCTGCCCGAAGCACTGGACCTGCTGGCCGCCCATGCCCGTCGGCACAGAGGCGCGCCGATCCTCGGCCACGGGTGGGATGACACCCGTTGGCCCGAGCAGCGCCCGCCCACCCGGCAGGAGTTGGACCGGGCGTCGTACGGCGGCGTCGTCTTCCTCTCACGCATCGACTCGCACTCAGCGGTGGTGTCGTCGGCGCTGATCGCCGCTGTTCCCGGGGTCGAGGCGATGGCGGGATTCTCCGATTCGGGTTGGCTGGGCCAGGACGCCCACCACGCCGTACGCCGAGCAGCGCGAGACACCCTCTCGTCCGGCCAGCGGCGCGACGCGCAACGGGCGACCCGGCAACGTGCGGCCGCCCTGGGCATCGGCTGCTTCCACGAGATGGGCGGCCCGGAGATCGCCGGCGCCGACGACCTGCGGGACCTGATCGCCCTCGCCCGCGATGAGGTAGGGCCGGAGGTCATCGCCTACTGGGGCGAGATCAGCGGGGTCACGGCCGCGCAGGAACTCGGCGCTGTCGGGGCGGCGGGCGACCTTTTCGTGGACGGCTCCATCGGGTCGTACACCGCGGAACTGCGCCATCCCTATGTCGACAAGCCCACATGCGGTCATAGGTATCTGGGGACCCAACAGCTGTCAGATCACATCGCCGCGTGCGTACGCGCCGGTCTGCAAGCCGGGTTCCACGCGATCGGCGACGGCGCACTGCACGCCCTGCTCACCGACGGCTACGACGGTGCCCGCCGAGCACTGGGCGGCAGTTGGCCGCAGACGCGGCACCGGATCGAGCACGCCGAGATGGTCGATGACGCACTCATCTCCCGGATCGCGGAGTTGGGCATCGTGGCGAGCGTGCAACCGGCCTTCGACGCTGCGTGGGGCGGTGCGGACGGCATGTACGCGCAGCGACTCGGACGCGATCGAGCCCTGGCGATGAACCCGCTGGCCGGATTCGCCGCCGCCGGCGTGGCGCTGGCGTTCGGTTCGGACTCCCCGGTCACCCCGCTGGATCCGTGGGGGACCGTCCGGGCGGCCGTGCGCCATCGCAGCCCCGGCTCGGCGATCAGCGCCGAGCAGGCTTTCGCCGCCCACACGACCGGTGGGTGGTACGCCGCCGGAGTCGACGGCGAAGGAGTGCTCGCAGCGGGAGCACCGGCGACCTTCGCGATCTGGCAGGTCGACGACCTCGCCCCGGGCGCCACTCTTCCCGACATCGCCTCAGGCGCCGCCAACCCCACCTGCCTGCGCACCGTCGTGCGCGGCGTCACGATCCACGAACAGGAAGGAGCCCTCCGGTGAGCGCGCAGGGCAAGCTCAAGCTGGACGCTCGTACGATCGCCAAGGCCCGCAAGCTCGCCGCCAAGGCCGCCGAGCCGGTGGTCGCGATGGCGCGCTCGCACACCACGGTCTCGGTCGAGCGGGCGACACTGCGACTGGCCGGGTTGGCCGGCACCGACCCGACGTTCGCCGGTGGCGACACCCCGTGGGTCAACCGCGTTGTCGACACGGTTCGGGAGCAGACCGGGCTCGAGCACGGTGTCGCCCTGCCGGTGTGGCACGAGTTGCTGACCGGCGGCCATGCCGACCTCGCCGACCTGGCACACAAGGTGGGCGCCGGGTCCGTGCAGTTCACCGTGCCGACCGGGCGCGACGCCGACCGTGCCAGGCGAGCCGCGACGAAGTCGGTGCGAGCCGGCATGACGCGCATCGACCGCAATCGCAGCGAGCGCGAGCGGCTGGTCAAGCGGATCGGCGATCCGCCGAAGCAGCCCTGGATCTATCTGATCGTCGCGACCGGCGACATCTACGAGGACATCCCGCAGGCCCAGGCCGCGGCCCGCGAAGGCGCCGACGTGGTTGCGGTGATCCGCTCGACCGGGCAGTCGCTGCTGGACTACGTCCCCGAAGGTGCGACCCGGCAGGGGTATGCCGGCACCTACGCGACGCAGGAGAACTTCCGGCTGATGCGGGCGGCCCTCGACGAGGTGAGCGAGGAGGTCGGCCGCTACGTCCGGCTGACCAACTACGCCTCCGGGTTGTGCATGCCCGAGATCGCGGCACTGGCCGGTCTCGAGCGACTCGACATGATGCTCAACGATTCGATGTACGGCATCCTCTTCCGCGACATCAACCCCCGCCGCACATTCATCGACCAGCGGTTCAGCCGGATGGTGCACGCCCGGGCCGGCATCATCATCAACACCGGCGAGGACAACTACCTCACCACCGCCGACGCCGTCGATGCCGCCCACACCGTCACGGTCAGCCAGTTGCTCAACGAGTACTTCGCCAAGGAGGCCGGGCTAGCCGACTGGCAGCTAGGGCTCGGTCATGCGTTCGAGATCAATCCCGACCTGCCAGAGTCCTTCCGGCTCGAGCTCGCCCATGCCCTGCTGGCCCGGGAGTTGTTCCCGGACGCGCCGCTCAAGTGGATGCCGCCGACCAAGCACATGACCGGCGACGTCTTCCGCGGCTACCTCCTGGACGGCTTCTTCAACCTGGCCGGGATGATGACCGGTCAGGGCATCCTGCTGGTCGGCATGATGACGGAGGCGGTGGTCACGCCGCTGCTCTCCGACCGCGACCTGGCACTGCAGAACGTGCGCTACGTACGCGACGCCTGCGGTGGCCTGGGCGAGGACTTCCATCCGCCGCGCGACGGTTTCATCGCCAACCGGGCCAGGCAGGTCCTCGGCGAGGCGGTCGACCTCCTCGCCCGGATCGCCGACGACGGTCTCATCGAGGCGATCGCCGACGGCACGTTCGGGATCACCCGCCGACCAGCCGACGGCGGCAAGGGTCTTGACGGCGTTGTCGCACACGGCGAGGGCTACTTCAATCCCGCAGTAGACCTCCTGGAGGCCGGATCATGACCGAAACAGCAGTGGACACTCAGGGCTCCATCATCCGGCCCTACGGCGACACGACCGGCGACGGCATGGTTCAACTGTCCTTCACACTGCCCGTGCCGCACGACCTTCGGGCCGAAGGCGCAGCGTTGCAACTGGCGGCCAAGATGGGCCTCGAACCGGCCATGCTGGTGCACGCCAAGCCCATCGGACCCTCTTTCACGTTCTTCGTGGTCTACGGCAGCGTCAATCACCTGGTGGACCTGTCCGCGGTCGAGGTGCTGCATCGGGAGTACCCGCTGCTGCCGGCCAAGGAGGTCAACCTGCAGATCCGCAAGGGCCTGCGCCGCAAGCTCGTGGTGGTCGGTGCCTGCATCGGCACCGACGCACACACCGTCGGGATCGACGCCATCCTCAACGTCAAGGGGTTCGCGGGCGAGAAGGGGCTGGAGTACTACCGCGAGATCAAGGTCGTGAACCTCGGCGCCCAGGTGCTCGTGCCCGAACTCGTCGCCCGCGCCCGCGCGGAGCGGGCCGACGCCGTTCTCGTGTCGCAGGTGGTGACCCAGAAGGACTCCCACCTGACCAACACCCGCGAGCTCAGTGCAGCTTTCGGCACGGGCGAGCGGCCCCTGCTCGTCGTCGGCGGTCCCCGCTTCGACCCGCGGATGGCAGCAGATCTGGGCGTCGACCGGATCTTCGGCAAGGGCACCACGCCGGCCGAGGTGGCGTCCTATCTCGTGCACGCCGTGCTGCCGGGCTCACCGGCATGAGCGCAGCGGAGCAGGTCGGTCTCACCGTGACACACCGGCGGTACGTGTCCTACGCGGACGCGCACTACGGCGGTCACCTGGTCGACGGCGCCTTCGTGCTCGGGCTCTTCGGAGACGTGGCCACCGAGTTGTGCATCCGTACCGACGGCGACGAGGGACTTTTCGCGTCGTACACCGACGTGCAGTTCGTCGCTCCGGTCCGGGCCGGCGACGTCGTCGAGGTCACCGCGACGCTGGTCGCGGTCGGGCGCCGCAGCCGGGCCGTGCAGTTCACCGCGCATGTCGTCTGCCGGTCGGCGCCGCATCGTTCGGCCTCGGCCTCGGACGTGATCGCGGAGCCGATCCTCGCCGCGAAAGCCGCTGGGACAGTTGTGGTGCCTGGGGCGTAACGCGCTGTAAGTACACCGACACGCCGGTGCGCGCGAGAAAATCGGGACCAATTCGCCGCTCACGCGCACCCGCCTGACCTGGGACAACGCAGCAAAACTCCAGGTCAGAGCAGGTGTTGACAACCTGAGTGGCCGGTAGCACCGTGCTGGGAGTCCTACAAGGGCGACACCAGGGGGAGGCATTCGTTCGATTCTTCCGACGTTGGGCAGCGGGCTTCCCACCGCGACGGCCAGGTCCAGCAACAGGGAGAACAACGACGAGGTTTCTCCCGGCAGATCAGGGGGTGCGCGACACGTGAGGACGAGGACCGGCCAGTAGACAACGGCCCGACGCTGGCATCCGGCGAGCATCGGGTCGGTCCGAAGGACGGTCACGTTCGCAAGTGGCACACTCGTGCCGGAGTCAGGACCGAGAGCAGGGGGCGCGGCTTAGCGGCCGCGCCCCTGCCATGTCCGGAGCACTGTGATCAGTGCATGTGACGTCCTCGGCTAATCTCGCCTTCGGGTCCCGGGATGCGGGGCTGAGAGGGGACGTGGCCGGTTGCGGCTCATTGCGCGCCTGTTGGCGGCGGCGCTGCTCGGCGCGGCACTGGTCCTCGCATTCCCACCCTTCGATGCATGGCCCGTTGCACCTCTGGCCTGCTCCGGGCTGATCCTTCTGCTCTACCGTGCACGACCCGCCATCGGGGCGTTGACCGGATTCGCGTACGGCCTGGGGTTCTTCCTCCCGCTGCTGCACTGGAGCGGGACATACGTCGGCACGATGCCGTGGGTGCTGCTTGCGCTGTCGCAGGCGGTGCCGGTGGCGATCTTCGGCGCGTTGGCCGGCCCGGTGACCCGGCTCTCCGGCTGGCCGGTGTGGATCGCCGCGTTGTGGGTGGCCGGGGAGGCGTTGCGATCGCGTGCCCCCTTCGGCGGGTTCCCCTGGGGACGACTGGCGTTCAGCCAGGCAGACGCACCGCTGGTCCGGCTGGCTGCTCTCGGCGGCGCACCGCTGGTGAGCTTTGCGGTGGCCTTGGCCGCCGCGCTGCTGGCGTACGCCGTGACGGCGGCGCAACGCGGCAGTGTCCCGCGGGCCGCCCTCGGCGCCGCAGCCTGTCTCCTCGCCATCACAGGGGGCTTCGTGGTGCCCCTGGCCCACCCGACGGGACCCCGCGTCCGGGTCGCGGTGGTCCAGGGCAACGTCCCGCGCCTGGGCCTCGACTTCAACGCGCAGCGGCAGGCGGTGCTGCGCAACCACGTCACCGCCACCGTCGAGTTGGCCGATCAGGTCCGGGCGGGGGCGATACGCCAACCTGACCTCGTCATCTGGCCGGAGAACTCCTCGGACATCGACCCCTTCGACGACCCGACCGCCGCGGCACTGATCGACGCAGCGGCCCGGGCCATCGGCGTTCCCATTCTTGTCGGTGCCGTGCTGAACGGGCCGGGGAACAAGGTGACCAATGCGGGCATCGTCTGGGACCCGCGAACCGGCGCGGGACAGCGCTATGTCAAGCGCCATCCAGTCCCGTTCGGGGAGTACATCCCTCTGCGTGGCCTGAGCCGCAGCCTGTCAAAGAAGGTCGATCTCGTCGGCCATGACATGTACGCCGGAGACCGCCCCGGCGTGCTCCAGGTGGGGCCGGCTCGGGTGGGAGACGTGATCTGCTTCGAGGTTGCCTATGACGGCATCGTCCGCGACACGGTGACCCGCGGGGCGCAGGTGCTGGTGGTGCAGACCAACAATGCGACGTTCGGTCGCAGCGCCGAGACCGTGCAGCAACTGGCAATGGGCAGGCTCCGCGCCGTCGAGCATGGCCGGTACGTGCTCGTCGCTGCGACCAGCGGAATCAGTGCCGTGATCGGCCCGGACGGCACGGTCGTGGACAAGTCGGGCGTGTTCGCGCGGGACGTCCTGGTCGAGTCGATTGCGCTGTCAAGAACCCGTACCCTCGCGAGCAGGGTGGGCTCGTTGCCGGAGTGGCTGCTGATCCTGGCGGCGGGGGCGGCGGTGTCCACCCGAGTCGTGCAGTCCAGACGGGAGCGGAGGGAAGACGGTGACTGAAACGCCCCTCGGCGCGGTTCTCGTCATCGTTCCCACCTACGACGAGGCGAAGAATCTCGCCTCCATCACAGATCGCCTTCGCGCATCCGTTCCGGACGCGCAGATGCTGATCGTCGACGACGCCAGCCCGGACGGCACCGGTGACATCGCCGACCGGCTCGCCGCCGCCGACCCACAGGTCCACGTGATCCACCGCACCCGCAAGAGCGGACTGGGCGGCGCTTACATCGCCGGATTCACCTGGGCTCGCGAACGCGGCTTCGACGTCGTCGTGGAGATGGATGCCGACGGTTCCCACGCACCGGAGGAGTTGCCGCGATTGCTCGATGCGATCCGGCATGCCGACCTGGTCCTGGGCAGTCGATGGGTGCCCGGGGGAGAGGTTCGCAACTGGCCCAGGTCCCGGCTGCTGCTCTCACGCGGCGGGAACGCCTTCGCGCGGGTAGCTCTACGGCTGCCGCTGCGCGATGCGACCGGCGGATTCCGCGCCTATCGGCGTCGGGTGCTCGACACGGTCGAGTTCGAGTCGGTGTCGTCGCAGGGTTATTGCTTCCAGGTCGATCTTGCCTGGCAGACCTGGCTGGCCGGCTTCGACGTGGTCGAGGTCCCCATCACGTTCACCGAGCGCGAGCGCGGACAGAGCAAGATGAGCCGGGCGATCGTGTTCGAGGCGCTGTGGCGGATCAGCATGTGGGGCCTGACGAGCAGGGTGCGAGGTGTACGCCGCCGGCAGTTGCCGAGCCAGGTGTCGCCGTGATGGGCGTGATCGTCGCGCTGTTCATCGTGTTGCCGATCGCCGAACTGGCGGTCATCCTCCAGGTGGGCAACTGGATCGGGCCGGTGTGGACCCTCGCCTTGTTGCTGCTCTCGGCCGCGGTCGGCGCGTGGCTGCTCCGGCGGGAGGGCCGACGATCCTGGCGGGCCTTCCAACTGGCGCTCAGCGAACACCGCGCCCCGACGCGAGAGGTCGCTGACGGGGCGCTCGTGATCTTCGGTGCGGCCCTGATGGTGACGCCAGGGTTCATCACCGACATCACCGGGATGCTCTGCCTGTTCCCGCCCAGCCGGGCGGCCATCCGCCGGCTGCTCGTCGGCACCGTCCTGCGCCGCTATTTCGAACGAAGCGGCCTGGCAACTGCGCGCCGGGTGCGCTCACGCCGTGGCCGGTCCGTCCCACCCCAGCCGCCGTCGTCGCCGAGGGATCGCCCGCGCGTCATCGACGGTGAGGTGGAGCCGAGGCCGCCATCACCCTGAACGCTGAACACCCTGAAACCTGAACACAACGAGAAACGCCGCCCGGACAGGTGCAGGGCGGCGTGCTCGGTTGCTGGTGGTGCAGTGGGTCAGGCTGAACGGCTGCGCTTGCCGCGCAGCACCTCGAGGCGCTCGGCCAGCACCTCTTCGAGGTCGGCGACACTGCGTCGCTCGAGCAGCATGTCCCAGTGTGTGCGGGGGGACTTGGTCTTCTTGGCCTCGGGCTCGAGCCCGTCAACCAGCTTGGCCGGGGTCCCGTCGGTCTTGCAGTCCCAAAGATGCGGCATCTCGGCATCGGCTGCGAAGGACACCGTGAACAGGTGGCCCTTGCTGCAGCGGTATTCCGCGTCCCGCCGAGGTGCGAGCTCGGTGTTTCGGTCAGTTTCGTAGCTGACGGCACCCAGTCGGCTGCCGCGCAGTGTGCGCTCACCCATCTGCGGTGCTCCCCTCAGATAATTTCGGATCGTTGGTTGCTGCAACGTCCCAGTGCCTTCAAGGATTCCCATCGCCGCGCTGCCGGACACCCCAACACCGCGACGAAACTCTGTGCCACATCTCCACGTTCGCATCCGGACGCCGATCCGGATGTTGCTCTTTGTGACGTACTGATTACGTATCGTAGCACCATCCCACGGCTCGTGCCTCTGCAACACGCCGAGACGCGCTCAGTGGCGCTGCCGTGTCGGCCGGGCTCAGAGCCGCTGGGGGAGGGGATTGCCGACCGCCGAGATCGCCCGCCGCAGATCGACCCGGGCCAGCAGGGCTGCCCCTATGACAAAGAACACAACGAGGGATGCGATGGCACTGCGGTAGCTGCCGGTGATCTGGAAGACCAGGCCGAACAGCAGCGGCCCGAGCCAACTCGTGCCGCGCTCACTGATCTCGTACAGGCTGAAGTACTCGGCCTCCTTGCCGGTCGGGATCAGCTGGCTGAACATCGAGCGGGACAGTGCCTGGCTTCCGCCGAGCACCAGCCCGATGAGCATGGCCAATGCATAGAAGCCGGTCGGGCTGCCCGCCGGCAGCAGCATGCCTACGGCGACCGCCACGGTCCACAGGCCGAGGCTGGCCAGCACCACGTCCCGCGCGCCGTAGCGCCGGGCCAGCCGGCCGAGCAACAGCGCACCGCCGAACGCGACGAACTGCACCAGCAGGATGGCCTGGATCAGCGTGCCCTGTTCGAGCTTGAGTTCCTCCGCGCCGTACACCGAGGCCAGGCTGATGACCGTCTGGATCCCGTCGTTGTAGATGAGATACGCGAGGAGGAAGGCGAGGGTCAGCGGATAGGCCTTGGCTTCGGAGAAGGTCTGCCGCAACTGGCCGAAGCCGGCCCTGACGATCGACGTGCGCGCATCGGGTGTCCACTGCGGACGATACCGGCGCAGCACGCGCAGCGGCACCACCGACCACAACGCCCACCAGAGGCCGGCCGACAAAAGGCTGAGCCGCACCGCCTGTCCCTCGCCGATGCCGATCGCGTCGTGAGCCGTGAACAGCCCGAGATTGGCCGCGAGCAGCAGGCCACCACCGAGGTAGCCCATCGCCCAGCCCCGCGCCGACACGCCGTCACGCTCATCGGCCGTGGCGATCTCGGTGAGGAAGGCGTTGTAGACGACGATCGAGGCACCGAGCGCGACGTTGGCGATCAGGAACAGCGCACCACCGAGCAGGTAGGCCTCACCGCGGACGAAGTACATCCCCATCGTGGCGAAGGCGCCGAGGTAGGCACATCCACCGAGCAACTCCTTCTTGCGCTGGGTGCGATCGGCGATCGCCCCCACGATGGGCAGCACCACGACGGTGATCAGGACCGAGAGGGACACGACGTACGGGAAGTACGACCCGTCGCGCACCGGGATGCCGAGCGGGTGGACGAACTTGCGCGCATCTGCCGCGTTCCTGGTGACCTCGGTGAGGTACGGCCCGAAGAAGACGGTGACCACCGTCGTGGAGAAGGCGGACGAGGCCCAGTCGTAGACGTACCACCCACGCTGTTCCCGGCGGCGCTCGGCAGTCCCGGGCGCGTTGCCGGCGGCGGGCTCAGCCATGCCAGCTGCCCCGGCGCTGCAGCAGATCGCGCAGCACGCTCGGCCGGTCGGTCATGATCCCGTCGACACCCATGTCGAGCAGGCATTCCATCTCGACCGGGTCGTCGATGGTCCACACATGCACCTGCATGCCGAGCTCGTGCGCCTTGGCGACCAGCCGGCCGTCCGTCACCGGCACCGGGCCGAGACGATGGGGCAATTGGGCGCACGGCACGCCGGGGGTCCCACCGCCGCCGCTCCCGCGCACCGCCGCGATCCGGAGCCGCAAGGACTCGCGGGGGGCGAGCGACGTGCACAGCCTCGATCCGAGAGCGGCCCGGAGCTGCGCCACCCGACGGTCGGAGAACGAGCCGACACACACGCGGTCGAGGCAATTCGTGCGACGGACGACGTCGATGAGCGGACCCACCGCCTCCTGGGTCTTGGCGTCGACGTTGACCCGGGTCTCCGGCCAGGTGCCGAGCACGTCCTCCAGCAGCGGCACCTGCTCGCCGACACCCACCCGCACCTGTCGCAGCTGCTGCCAGGTCAACTCCTCGATCCGCCCCCTGACGCCGGTGACGCGATGCAGGGTGCGGTCGTGGAACGCCACGAGGACACCGTCGCTGGTCGCGTGCACGTCGGTTTCGAGGTATCGGTAGCCAAGCTCGACCGCGGCGGCAAAAGTCGACATGGTGTTCTCGACCCCGTGCTCGGCGCCGCCTCGATGAGCGAATGCCAACGGCAGCGGGGCGTCCAGGAATGCGTACGCCGGCACGAACCGACCCTAGCCGCAGGCGCCGGCACCGGGGCGCTGAAGCGCGGGCGGCAAACGACACGTTCCAAGAATGGGATTGTGCCCACTCCCGAGGACCGCGGGGCAATAGTCTGCTCGCGCACATCAGGGATCCTGCGGAAGGGCAGTGGCTATGAGCACCATCCGGGCTGAGATTCGCGAAGGTGAGTACGGCGACCGAGTGCTGGCGGTCGAACCGGGCGGCGCAGAGCTGATCCCGTTGTCCGAGCGGCACGGCAGGCCGCTGCAACTGTTCTGGACCTGGATGTCGCCGAACCTGGAGTTCGCCACGATCTTCCTGGGCGTTCTCGCCGTCGCGGCATTCGGTCTGTCGTTCTGGCAGGCGGTCCTCGCGATCGTGCTGGGCACCGGACTGGGATCCCTGACCCACGGCCTGCTGTCATCCCGCGCGCCATCGTTCGGCGTTCCGCAGATGATCCTGAGCCGAATCTCCTTCGGCCGCATCGGCAACTTGCTGCCGGCCGGGCTCAATGCGGTGACCGCCAGCATGGGATGGTTCGCGGTCAACAGCGTGAGCGGTGCGTTCGCCCTCAGCGCGCTGACGAACCTGCCCAGGGTGCCGTCGCTGATCATCGTGGTCGCCGTGCAGATTGCGGTCGCGTTCTTCGGCCACAACATGATCCACGTGTTCGAGCGCTACGCCTTCCCACTGCTCGCCGTGATCTTCATCATCGCGTCGGTGATCATCGTGTCGAAGTCCGAACCAGGGTCGGTGAGCGGCAAGGGTGGCATCGGTGGCTTCCTCATCGCCGTGGGTGTCTCCTTCGGGTACGCCGCCGGTTGGAATCCCTACGCGGCGGACTACGCGCGCTACCTTCCGCCGACCACCAGCAGGCAGGCGACAGCCGCCTGGGCCGGACTCGGCGTGTTCGTCTCATGCGTCATCCTCGAGGTCGTCGGCGCCGCCTCCGTGACGATCCCGGGCAAGGTGTCCTCGAACCCGACAGAGGCCTTCACCGGTCATCTGCCCTCAGTGGTGGCCAATCTGACGCTGCTCGCCATCGCGCTCGGCGCGGTAGCAGCCAACGTGATCAACATCTACTCCGGTGCGATGTCGTTCCTCGCCCTGGGTATCAAACTGCCTCTCGCGCTGCGCCGGGCGATCGTCGCAGCCGCAGCCGGGACCGTGGGTTTCGTCATCGCGTTGTACGGCCTGGACCACGTGGATACCTACGAGCAGTTCCTGCTGATCATCGCGTACTGGATCGGTCCCTGGCTCGGCGTCTATCTCACCGACTGGTACCTCCGTCGGTCCTATCGGGTCGACGGCTTCCTGTTCGACCGCGCGCACAATCCGTGGGCCGGCCCGCTGGCCATGCTGATCGCCATCGCCATCTCGATCTGGCTCTTCGCCAATCAGGTGAAGTACGTCGGCGTCGTGCCGAAGCACTATCCGCAATTCGGTGACATCGCGTTCGAGGTCGGCTTCGTCCTCGCCGCACTGCTGTACGCCGCGTTCTTCATGGCCCAGAAGGACCGCAAGTCCGAGGCGTTGGTTCTGCCGGACTAGGCGGGGCCGGACCTAAGCTGGGTCGTCGCGCAGGAACGTCACCGGCTCCTCGACGCCGTCCCAGATGACCGACGTCGCCGCAGGCTGGGTCCGCGCGACCACTTTGCCGCCACGCATGACGAGGTAGCGCGGCGCGACCAGCCGCAGCGCGTCGACGTCGGTCGGAGCGTCGAAGACGACCAGGTCGGCGCTGCCGCCTTCGTGCAGGCCATAGCCGGTCAGCCCCAACGCGGCGGCCGGGTTGACCGTCACCATGTCCATCAGCCGCCGCAGTTCTTCGGCACCGCTCATGTGCCCGAGGTGCGCGAGGACGAACGCGGCCTGCAGCGGGTCGCCGTAGCCGAGCGGATACCACGGGTCCATGACCGAGTCGTGGCCGATGCACACGTTGACCCCGGCCTCCTGCAACTGCTTCACCCGGGTGTGGCCGCGCCGGATCGGCCCGGTGTCGAACCTGCCCTGCAGCACGGCGTTGTCGAGCGGGTTGGTCACCATGTGCAGACCGGCCCGAGCGATGTTGTTGACCAGTCGGTAGGCGTAGGCGGCGTTGTAGGAGTGCATGGCCGTGGTGTGGCTGGCGGTGACCCGGCCGGACATCCCGCGGCGGATGGTCTCGGCCACCATGACCTCGACGAAGCGGGAGTGATCGTCGTCCGTCTCGTCGCAATGGATATCGACCCGTGCACCGAACTCCTCTGCGAGGTCGAACGCGTAGATCACCGAGGCGACGCCGTCCTCGCGGGTCAGTTCGTAGTGCGGGATCCCGCCCACGACGTCGGCCCCGAGCTCGACGGCCCTGCGCATCAGTTGCTTGCCGCCGTCGAAGGACAGGATGCCCAGCTGCGGGAAGGCGACGAGCTGTATGTCGACCTGCCCGGCGGCCTCAGCGCGCAGGTCGAGCAGGGCGCGCAGCGCTCGCAGTTCCGGGTCGCACACGTCGACATGGCTTCGTACGTGCTGGACCCCGTTGGCCAACTGCCAGCGCAGCACCTGGCGCACCCGGCCCTGCACGTCCTCGGTGGTCAGGGATTTCACGCGCTCGGCCCACACCGCGATGCCCTCGAACAGGGAGCCGGACACGTTTTCCCGGGGCTGCCCGACGGTGAGCACCGCGTCGAGATGGATGTGCGGCTCGACCAGCGGGGGAGTGACCAGCCGGCCCTGCAGGTCGATCAGCTCGCGAGCCTGCCCGTCGGCCGGCGCCGCGACCATCAGTCCGGCGTCCACGGCGAGATCGACGGCTTCGGCAGATCCGACCGGGCGGGCATTGCGCAACAACATGTCGATCATGGGTGGACCCTATTGCTCATCGCGGCCAGCGCGCGCCGCAGCGCGACTCCGGACCTGTCGGCGCGTACGTGCAGCTCGTCACGCAGCCGCATCGGCAAGCCGGGCAGCCGCATGCACGCCTGCAGGGCCAGGTCCTCGTCCAGGACGGCCTGCTCGAAGTCGATCTCACTCTGCACCACCTCCGGCCCCGGCACGTCCACGCCGCCGATGCCGTGCAGCAGCAGCTTGGTGTAGACGCGGGTGCTGCCCACGTCCTCGGGCTGGAGCACGAAGTGGATCACCTTGACGGCGCCGGCATCGAGTTCCTCCAGCCGCAGGAGGAGCTGGAAGGGCAACCGGTAGACGTAGGTCGCCCGCCGGCGCTGCCGGACCGGCCGCAGTCCGGCGAGGACACCGGGATCCTCCGGATTGGCGAACCACTGCTCCTGCACGCTGCGGAAACCACCTGGCTCGGGATGTACGTCGAACGCCGGCACC
>JBAVXU010000352.1:0-6916 GCA_049698415.1 Mycobacteriales bacterium | reverse complement strand
TCAGCAACATCGACGCCGCGATCGAGTTCTACCGCGACAAGGTCGGCTTCGCGCTCGACCACGACACCCGCAACGAGCACATGCACGTCGCCCAGTTGACGCCGACCGGCTCCGGGTGCTCGATCGTCATCGGGGATCTGCCGGCGCAGAAGGAGATGGAGCCCGGCTCGATGCGCGGCTTGCAACTGTGCGTCGCCGACGCCGTGGCCGCCAGGGAGGAGTTGCTCTCGCGCGGGGTGGACGCCAGCGAGATCTCGGTCTTCGACGAGCGCGACGGGGGCACGTTCTTCGGATTCAGCGACCCCGACGGCAACACTTGGGCGGTCCAGCAACTCAAGGTACGAGGCACCAAAGCGCTGATCCCGCTGGAGAATCGCGGCCGCTTCGGCGCGGAGTGAACGCTCAGCTCAGCGGAAGCCGCTCGCGTACGGCTTGCTCGACAGCCGCGGCGAACGCCGGCTCGGTGGCCATCAATTCGCTGAAGACCTCCGGCGGAAGTTGCCAGAGCCGCGCGTCGGAGCCGGCGGTGATCGTCGCCAGCCGTGGGTAGCCGAAGCCGGAGCCCCAGTCCTTGGCCGCCAACTCGCCGAAGAAGTCCCCCGCGGCAAGCTCCCGGGCGAACGTCCCATCGACATCGACGTCGAGTCGCCCGGCAAGTACGAGATAGAAGTCGCGGTCCGGTGCCCACCGCCGCACGACGACCCGGCCCGAGGCGACAGCGATTCCCTGGCCGCGGTCTTCGACCTCTGCCCGACCGGCCTCCGAGAGCGCGGCGAACAGCGGGTGTGACGGCAGTTCCGAGCCACCGTGGCCGGACTGCCCGGCCCGGCCGGTGGGCACCCGCTCCGCGTCGAGTGCCGGCGCCGCCGCGGCGGCGAGCGACGACACGTCCACCGGTTCGCCGGCCAGGTGTTCGAGAACCTGGCGTACGTCAGACTCGGCGCTGCCGTGGTTGAGGACGCAGAACCGGATGGCATAGCGGCCGCGCAGACGCGTCGACGAGACCATGCCGATCCCCGACGCCGCGAGCGATGCGACCAGGGCTGCGTTGGCGGTCGCGATCTCGCGTTCGGACGTCGCTCCGGGCAGCCGGCGGCGAAAGCACACGATGCCCAGCGT
Source organism: Mycobacteriales bacterium (assembly GCA_049698415.1). Taxonomy (GTDB): domain Bacteria; phylum Actinomycetota; class Actinomycetes; order Mycobacteriales; family QHCA01; genus QHCA01. The sequence goes on along the minus strand of JBAVXU010000352.1, from coordinate 5,797 downwards.
GGCCGGCATCATCAGCTCCAGCCGGTCGTCGTCGTTGACCAACTGTTCGGCCAGGTCCGCCAGGTCGAAGCAGTGCTGAATCGCGTCGCGGAAGGCCACCACCCCGAAGGTGCGAAGTGACATCCAGAGCTTCAGCGCTCGGCTGGCCCGGGTGAGTTGCAGACCTCGTGCGGCGAAGTTGACCTCCGTCAGTGCCGCCTCGGTGTCGGCGAGGTAGTCCGGCGTCACGGAGAACGCGCGTTCGAGCGCCCGGGGCTCGCGGACCAGCAACGCGCCGCACTCGAACGGCTGATAGAGCCACTTGTGCGGATCGAGCGTCACGGAGTCGGCGAGTTCGAGCCCGCGCAGCAGATCGCGTCCGCGGTCGGTGAGGACAGCGAATCCGCCGTACGCCGCGTCGACGTGCAGCCAGATGTCCTGTTCACGACAGAAGTCAGCCAACTGCGGCAGCGGATCGATCGCGCCGGTGTTGGTCGCGCCCGCGTTGGCGGCGACGATCAGCGGGTGGCGTCCCTGCTGGCGATCCGCCGCCACGGCGGCTGCCAGTGCGTCGAGGCGAATCCGGTAGCGATCGTCGCTGGGCAGCACACGTACCTGATCGGGTCGGAATCCCAGGGTCCGTGCGGCCCGCGCGACCGACGAGTGCGATTGGTCGGAGCAGTACGCCGTGACGAGACCGGTCATCGGGCCCAACCGCAGCTCACGGGCACACGCCAGAGCGGTCAGGTTCGCCGCCGATCCGCCCGAGACCAGGACGCCCTCGGCTCCGTCGGGATAGCCGATCCACTGACGGAACCAGTCGAGCACCTCCAGCTCGATCTGGCTCGGACCGGCTGCCTCCAGCCAATTTCCGGCGTCGATATTCATCGCGCTGGTCATCAGGTCGCCCAGGGCGCCCGGCCAGGTGCTGCTGCCGGGGATGTAGGCGAAGTATCCGGGGTGATGGCAGTTGCTCCGAAACGGGAGTACGTCGGAGACCGCGGACTGCAGCGCGCGGTCGAAGCCCTCCGGGGCTTCCGGAGCCGGGCCGCCGAGACGGTCCCGCATCTCCCGCGGGCTTGCCTGCCGGATCACCGGCGGCCGGCTCGTCAGCAGATCGATGAGTGCGTCCACTGTGGCGTAGCCGGCTCGCCGCATCTCCTCGGCCGACATGGCGAGCGGATCGGTTCGGTCCATGACCCTCCAGCTTCGCTGCCAAGATTGAGCACAGTATTGGGTCACAACCGGCAGATGCGGTGGAGGTGCCGTGCGCCCTGCACTGCGCGTCGTCGCCCAGGTTGTCAGCGTCCCCGCACTCGTGCGAGTCGTGGTGGCGTACGCACTGTTCACCATCACCGAATATGCCGTCTGGATCGGCGTTCTGGTCTATGCATATTCATTCGGTGGTGCGACCGCTGCCGGGTTGGTGGCACTCGCCCAGCTCGCGCCCGCCACCGTGCTCGCCCCGCTGATCGCGACGCTTGCCGACCGGTATCCGCCCGGCCGCACGATGACCGCGTCGTACGGCATTCAGACAGTGGCCACCGCGGCCATCGGGGTGTGCGTCCTCACCGGGGCTCCCCCGCTGGCTACGTACGCGGCCGCCGTCGTGGCCTCGACTGCCATGACCGCTACCCGGCCGGCGCAGGCCGCTCTGACCCCGGGGCTGACCCGCAGTGTCGAGGAACTCGCAGCCACCAACGTCGTGGTCGGCTGGCTGGAGAGTCTCGGCATCGTCCTGGCCGGGCTGGTAGCCGGCCTGGCGCTCGCTGCCGACAGCCTGACATCGATCTTCGCCGGCTCGGCGGTCATGCTTCTGTCGGCCATGGCGTTGGTGGCACCGCTGCGGGTGCCCGCCGCGGCGTCACCCGCGACGGGGGTTGCACCGGAGGCGTTCCGGCAGGTGGCTCGCGGCATCAAGGAGGTGACGGGGCACCGCCAGTCCAGACTGCTCGTCGGCCTGCTCGGCAGCGAATACATCCTCATCGGCGCACTCGATGTGCTCTTCGTCGTCGTCGCTGTCGAAGTGCTGCACCGGACAACGGCGTGGACGGGCTATCTCAATACCGCGTTCGGTGCTGGAGGGGTGCTGCTGGGCAGCCTCGCCGCGCTGCTCGTCGGGCGGCGGCTGGGACCGGTCATCTGCACCTGCGCCCTGCTGACCGGGCTGGCACTGGGGGCGACCCTGCTGCTGCCCGGACCGGTCACGGTCGTGGCACTGCTCGCCGTGGTCGGCGGCAGTCGCGCGCTGTACGACGTGGCGACCCGGACCTTGCTCCAGCGGGCGGTCCCGGCGGACCTGGTCGCCAGGATGTTCGGTCTCGCCGAAGGCCTCAGCATGGCCGGGCTGGCCGTGGGATCGCTGCTGACCCCGGCTCTCGTCGCCATCGGCGGGGGCAAGCTGGCGCTGGCCGGGGTCGCCGCGGTGCTGCCGATGATGGTGCTGGTACGCGGCCGGGTGATCCTGCGGCTGGACGACGACGCCCACGTACCCGTCGTCGAGATCGCCTTGCTGCGCTCCCTTCGCATCTTCCAGGGTCTGCCCGCCACCGCCCTCGAGGGAGTGGCCCGATCGCTGGTGCGCGTGGACGTCGAGCAAGGCGCCGTCGTCATCAGGCAGGGCGACCTCGGCACTCACTACTACGCGATCGCCGCGGGTGAGCTCGACGTACGTCAGGACGGGATTCACCTCCGGACGCTGGGGCGAGGAGAAGGAGCGGGGGAAATCGCCCTGTTGCGTGGCGTGCCGCGGACGGCTTCCGTCGTCGCCCTGACCTCCGCGACGTTGTACAGCCTGGACCGGGAGGCCTTCCTCGCCGTGCTCAGCGCGCACACCCGCGCGAGAAGCACGGCGAGCGCGATCGTGGGGGAGTTGCGCGCCGGTGACCTGCTCCGCTCCGGTGACCCGGCACCGGGCTGAGGGCGCCGGGTGAGCAAGGATGGCGCGGTGCCATCCGACCCCCGAGCGGTCGATCTCATCGAGTTGCCCGCCCGCGCCATCGATGCGCTGGCCGCCGGCGACCTCGGCGCGGCCAACGCCGCCGCACCGGTGCTGTTGACGACGTTTCTCATCGAGCCCGCGCCGCGGCGTACCTGGCAGATGCGTAGCGAACAGATCGCGGCGCACCCCGCGGACGCGGCCTGGATCACGCGGGTCATCCTCGACCCGAGCCGCAACGTGGTGGTCGGTCAAGCCGGCTTTCACGGCCCACCGGACGAGGCAGGCATGGTGGAGGTCGGGTACTCCGTCGATCCCGCGCACCGGCGGCAGGGGTATGCCCGTGCCGCGCTCGAAGCCCTGCTCGCCCGCGCGAAACACGAGCCCGAGGTCAGTACCGTCCGCGCGACCATCAGCCCCGACAACGTGATCTCCCGAGATTTGGTCCTGCAGCACGGGTTCGTCGAGGTCGGCGAGCAGTGGGACGACGAGGACGGTCTGGAGATCATCTACGAGATCGCCGCCGGCTGATCGATTGCGCTCAGCGGCCGGCCGTCGTACGCCTGGTCAAGTTCGGGCCGCATGCTGCCGAGGTCTTAACCCATGACAGCGCCCGTGCCAGCTACCGTTCTGCCACGGAAGCTGCGGTATGCGGGAAAGTGCCACATCTGTACCTCCGCACTCGCAGCCGGCACACCGGCGTTCTACGACCGGACCACCCGCAAGGTCACCTGCCTCGCCTGCGCCGAGGGGGCCGATGTCGCCACGAAACCGGTGCCCGCCCAGCGCGAGGCACCGGCCGCCGAGGAGATGGCAGCACAGCCGCCGGCCCCAGCCGACGTCGATCAGCCGGACGATCCGGGCACGGCCGGTGCGTCGGCCCGCCGCGAGCATGCCCGCAGGCTTTCCCGCGGGGAGGCGCGGACCCGCGCAGCACATCCCCGACTCGGCGGGCTCGTCCTCGCCCTGTCCAAGCCCCCGCAGAGCACCCAGGCCTGGGCGGTCGGAGCACGTGGCGAAGAACTGCTCGCGAAGCGCCTCGACGGTCTCGCCGACAAGGGAGTACGGCTGCTGCATGATCGCCGGATCCGCGGCACGGTTGCCAACATCGACCACATCGCGATCGCACCCGTCGGGGTGTTCGTCATCGACGCCAAGCGCTACAAGGGCCGGCCGCGACTGCAGGTCGACGGTGGCCAGCGCCGACCTCGTACCGAGAAGTTGATCGTCGCGTCCCGCGATTGCACCAAGGTCTGTGCAGGAGTCAAGAACCAGGTGCAGCGGGTCCGCGACGCCCTGGAACGCAACGGGCTCGGAGCGGTGCCCGTCACCGGGATGCTGTGCTTCGTCGAAGCCGACTGGCCGGCCTTCGGCGGGTCGTTCGTGATCGACGGACTGCACGTGCTGTGGCCGAGGCTGGCCGTCAAGCACCTGCTCAAGCCAGGAATGCTCGGCGACGGCGAGATCCTCAACCTTCAGCGGGTGCTGGCCGCGGAGTTCCCGATCGCCTGACCGGCTCGCTAGCATCGGCCTCCGAGATCCAGGGGCGAGGTCGATACCTTCTGAGTACGAAACCGGACGCTGCCGCGCAGAGCCGCACCCACGCAGCCGAGATGTACGCGCGCGATGCCGCCTGCCGCGCACTGGACATCACGCTCGATGACGTCGGCCCGGGCCGGGCGACGCTCAGCATGCGAGTGACCGACTCGATGATGAATGGCCACGGGATCGCCCACGGGGGCTACATCTTCCTGCTCGCAGATGCGGCCTTCGCATACGCCTGCAACAGCTACGGCCCGGTGACGGTGGCGCAGAGCGCCGAGGTGACCTTCGTGCGTCCGGTCTCCGCCGGCGACCGGCTGGTCGCCGAGTCGTCGGAACGCACGAAGTACGGCCGTAACGGGATCTATGACGTCAGCGTCCGCAACGCGGCAGGTGAGACCGTCGCGGAGTTCCGCGGGCACAGCGTCACGCGGCGAGACTCCGGATGATCGTGGTCTGCGGCGAAGCGCTGATCGACCTGGTACCCGTTCCTGACCGGCCCGGCCGCTATGACGCCCGGCCGGGTGGCAGCCCGGCCAACGTCGCCGTCGCGCTCGGCCGGCTCGGCTCCGATGTTGCGCTGCTCGCGCGGCTGTCGACCGACCCCTTCGGCCGGTTGCTCAGAGAACACCTGATCGAGTCGCATGTGGACATAGCCACTGTGACGCGGGCCGAGGAGCCTTCGACCCTTGCCGTGGTGTCCCTCGACGAGGCCGGTACGGCTGAGTACGCCTTCTACATCGACGGCGCAGCCGACGGGAGCTGGCAGCCCTCCGACCTGCCGCCGACACTCGCTACCGGGGCGCCGCTGCATGTCAGCGGCTCGCTCGCGCTGGCCGTGCCGACGATGGGCGCGACGGTGCAGGCGCTGCTCGAACGGGAGCTCTCGACGCGGGTGATCACCTTCGATCCGAACGTCCGCCCCTCCCTCGCCTCTGACGAAGCGGATCTGCGGGCCCGGCTCGACCGGTGGCTCGGCCTGGTCGACCTCGTCAAGGTGAGCGCCGACGATCTGGACTGGATCGCTCCCGGCGAACCGGCGGCCGCGGTGGCGGCGCGCTGGCGGGCGCTCGGACCGACCCAGGTCGTGGTCACTCGTGGTTCCAGTGGTGCGGTCGGATTCGGCCCCGCCGGCATGATCGAGCTCCCGGGCAGGCCCGTCGCCGTCGCCGACACGGTTGGCGCCGGCGATGCGTTCATGGCCGGCCTGCTCGCGGCACTGGACGCCGGCGGCAACCTCGAACGCCACCGGCTGGCCGGACTTGACGCGGCGTCGCTCGAGGCCGCCATCGACTTCGCGCAGGCGGTCGCTGCGGCAACCTGTCAGCGGGTCGGCGC
>JBAVXU010000351.1:0-6714 GCA_049698415.1 Mycobacteriales bacterium | reverse complement strand
GTCGAGTCCTCGAGGCCGGGTGGCAGTCCGCCGGTCAGTGAGCGCCAGGTGGCCGCAGCACCTCGCGCCGCGACCATTCGTGCCGCCGCGAACGCCACGCCACTGAGGGCCGCCCAGGCAAGGGCCTCGGGCCAGGTCGTGCCGGGAGCCGCCGGATTCGACGGCGGATCACTCTGTCGTGCCCTGCGCCACGCCTTGTCGAGTGCCTTGCGCGCCGCGATCCCAGCCGGGATCGCGAACATCAGACCGGTGATCTTCCAGCCTGCCTTGGCCACAACGTTGCCCATGTCGATCTCCCAGCTCCTGGTCACCGGCTCGGTTCGTACCGCGAACTACCCGCCTGGACTCATGATGACTCGGCCGTTCTTGTGTTCCGCAGCGCTGCGGTGAGAGCGGCAGGGTGGCGGGTGCTGACGATCCAGTACGGCGTCGGGTCGTCGGGGTCGTCCAGCGTGATCGCGACCGAACCCGGGACCCATGCACGATGCACGACGAACGCCAGGGCATGCAGGTCGGGTCCCAGGGCGGCCCGGGTGGCCGCCCGATCGAGTGGTTCGACCGCGGCGATGCGTGGCAGTGGCAGGTGTGCGTCATCGACCCACAACTCGGCGTCGGCGATCCGGATGTGGATCCGGCCGAGCCGCCACAACCCGAGGGCCACGATCGGCAGGACGATCGCGTAGGGCAGCCACGACCGAAGGCCGGGATAGCCCAGGTGGATCTCGGCGGCCAGCAGCGCTCCCGCAGACAGGCCGAGCGGCCACCACCACAGCGGCAGCCGCAGCTTCTCGTCATGGTGATCCACGCCTCTGAGGCTATCCGGGCACAACCCGGCCCGACCGTTACCCTGCCTTCTGATGGGAACCCCCGAGAACGAGCAGCGCCTGCCGCTGCGTGTGCTGGTACACCGGATCGACCCGGATCTGCCGTTGCCTGCGTACGCGCACCCCGGCGACGCCGGCGCCGACCTGGTCAGCGCGGTCGATGCCGAACTCGGCCCGGGCGAGCGCGCGGTGCTGCCCACCGGGATCGCCATCGCGCTGCCGGCGGGTTACGCCGCGTTCGTGCATCCTCGATCCGGCCTCGCCGCGCGCTACGGCGTCTCGCTGGTGAATTCGCCCGGCACCATCGACGCGGGCTACCGTGGTGAGATCAAGGTGATCGTCGTCAACCACGATCCCGCCGAACCGGTCAGCTTCCGCAGGGGAGACCGGATCGCCCAACTGGTCGTTCAGCCGGTCGAGCGCGTCGACTGGGTGGACTCAGCCGCGCTGCCTGAATCGGTGCGCGCAGCAGGGGGTTTCGGATCGACGGGCGGGCTGACCATCGCGCTACCCGAGCCCGACCGCGAACCCAGCCGTGCAACCCAGCAACAGGAGGAATAGCCGTGTTCCGCCGCAGGAGCAAGACCGCGCCCGCCGACGAGGCCGGTCCGGACACCGAGGACGCCGTCCTGACCGATGACGCCGAGTCGGCCGCCGAGCCGGAACCGGCTGCGGCCACCGGGCCGTGGGACGTCGACGAGGTGCCGGATCCGGAAGCCACCCGGCTCGACCTCGGTGGACTTCAGATACCTGCCCTGCCCGACATCGAGATCCGGCTGGACACCGATGACGCAGGCTCGATCGTCGGCGTGACCCTGGTGGCCGGAGCGAGCGAACTTCGCCTCGGCGCGTTCGCCGCGCCACGTCGCGACGGCATCTGGGATGAGGTTCGCGCCGAGATACTCGATTCGCTGCGCGCCGAGGGCAACCCCGGTGACGAGCGTGGGGGGCCTTTCGGCCAGGAGATCGTGGCCTCGATCGCGGCCGACAAGGGCAAACAGAAGGCCCGGTTCGTCGGCATCGACGGCCCCCGGTGGCTCCTTCGGGCGGTCTTCGTCGGACCCGCGGCGACCAATCCGGCCCAGGCGGAGACGCTCGAGAACGCCCTGCGCGGCGTCGTCGTCTCCCGCGGTGGCGATGCGCTGCCCGTACGCGACCCGCTGCCGCTCGCGCTGCCTCAAGAGATCCTGGATCAGGCCGACGAGCCTGGTGACGAGGCGTTGCCTGCACCGGCCGCCCCCCGGCGCGGACCCGAGATCACCGAGATCGGCTGAACACGCGCCTCGTCGCTTATCCTGGAGTCGAGCATCCGACAGATGGGAGGTCGCGGAATGTCCAGCAAGATCGCTGACGAGTCCCGCGACGACGGCCTGCTGCGCCGTGCCCTGCGACGGTTCACCGCCACCCAGCACGAACTCGACGCCGAAGACCTCGAGGTGCAGGTCAGCGAGTTCGGGGCGCTGCCCTGCCGCGAGGCCGCGACCCACGAGAGCGAGCAGGCCTGCATCGTCGGCCGGCTTCGCAATGTTCGGTTCACGCCCCGGACCAACCTCCCGACACTGGAAGCCGAGCTCTACGACGGCACCGGCTCGGTGACCCTGATCTGGCTCGGCCGGCGCCGGATCCCCGGGATCGAGCCCGGCCGCACCGTCGTCGTGCGCGGTCGGATCTCCGACCAGGGCCTGCGCCGGGTGATCTTCAACCCGTGGTACGAGTTGCGCCCGGCCGCACAGTGACACCGGCTGTGTTGTGACGGAACCCGCGGAGACACCCAAGAGCGGCCGGACCCGTTTCGACGAGCAGTTCGGCGGCATCAGGGGGATGGTCGACTCCGGGCTTCCGGTCGTGCTCTTCGTCATCGTCAACGCGGCCGCCGGCCTGCGCTGGGCGATCTGGGCCGCTGTTGCGGCTGGGGTCGCCGTGCTGATCCTTCGGCTGGCGCGTCGCGAGCCGGTCCAGTTCGCCATCAGCGGTTTCCTCGGGGTGGCCTTCGCGGCATTCCTGGCCCATCGACTGGGCCGGGCGGAGGGCTTCTTCATCCCCGGCATCGTGCTCAACGCTGCGTACTTCGCCGCCTTCGGTGTCTCGCTGCTGATCCGCCGGCCGCTCGTCGGCGTGGTGTGGACCTACCTCGACAACGGGACCGCTGACTGGCGCTCCCAGCCGCCGCTGCGCCGGGCCTACGCGCAGGCCACCGTGCTGTGGACGGCGATGTTCGCGGCCAAGACCGCAGTGCAGGGCTTCTTCTATCTCAACCAGGAGCCAGGTTGGCTGGCCGTGACGAAGCTCGCCATGGGCTACCCGCTGTTCGCGATCGTGGTCGCGGCGACGTTATGGCTGGTGCGGCGGGCCAGGCGACAGATCGTTGTCGCGACATCTCCGGTGGCCGCTGATCCCGATCCGGTCGAATCCCAGCCGGGACCCGGCTGAGCCGCTTCACAAGCGCGCGGCTAGTCGGACTCCCCGGTGGCGGGCGCGGACGACACGGTCGGTCCGGACACGGCGTCGTGGATCTCGTCCTCGACGGACTCGTTGGCGAGGAACATCAACTCGTCGCCGACCTCGAGCGGGTCGTCGGGATTGGGCATGAGCACTCGGGGACCGCGCACGATCGCGACCAGGGCTACGTCCTTGGGCAGCTCGATGCTGCGCACCGGCTGGCCGACCAGCGGGGCATCGGGGCCGAGCGTGATCTCGACCAGATTGGCCTGACCCTGGCGGAAGGTCATCAGCCGGACCAGGTCACCGACCAAGACGGCTTCCTCGACGAGCGCGGCGAGCAGCCGGGGCGTTGACACCGCCACATCGACGCCCCACGACTCGGTGAACATCCACTCGTTGGCGGGGTGGTTGATCCGAGCCACCACCCGGCTCACCGCGAACTCCGTCTTTGCCAGCAACGACACGACCAGATTGACCTTGTCGTCACCGGTCGCGGCGATCACCACGTCGAAGCTGTTCAAGCCGGCGTCCTCCAGTGAGGTCAGCTCGCAGGCGTCGGCCTCCAGCCAATCCGCACCCGGCACACTGGCGTGCCTGACCTTGCGAGGGTCGCGGTCGATGAGCAGGACCGACCCGCCGTTGTGGATGAGCTCCTGGGCGATGGAGCGCCCGACACTGCCCGCACCGGCGATCGCGATCCGCATCAGGAGCTCCCCACCGGAGGTGCCGTCGCGACCTCGCGCGCGGCAGCAGCGATGTCGTCGGTGACGATCAAAGTGACGCGGTCGCCGTCCTGTACGACCGTCGACTCGGTGGGCAGCGTCCCCAGGCCGAAGCGCAGGACGTAGGCCACTCTCGCGCCGGCGGCCGTCTCCAGATCGGCGAGCGGGCGGCCCACCCAGTCGTTGTGGACGAACACCTCGATGAGGGCGACGTTGCTAGTCGGGTCGCGCCAGAGCTCCTCCGCTCCGTCGGCCAGGAGGGCTCGCAGGGTGCGGTCCGCGGTCCAGCGCACGGTGGCCACCGTGGGTATGCCGAGCCGTTCGTAGACCTCGGCGCGCCTGGGGTCGTAGATCCGGGCGACGACATGATCGACGCCGAACGTCTCCCTGGCCACCCGGGCGGTGATGATGTTGGAGTTGTCGCCGTTGCTCACCGCCGCCAGCGCGTCGGCCCGCTCGATGCCGGCTTCGACCAACGTGTCGCGGTCGAAGCCGATGCCGGTGACCGTCGTTCCGCCGAACTTGGGGCCAAGTCGGCCAAATGCGACCGGATCGCGATCTATCACGGCGACGGTGTGCCCGAGCTTCTCCAAGCTGCGGGCCAGGGTCGACCCCACGCGGCCGCATCCCATGATGACGTAGTGCACGGGTGGCGACGCTACACGCGCGCCGGTCGTGGATGGCGCGCGCCCGGGCCGTACGATCGCCACGTGCCGAGCCTCGGGTCGCTGTCAAAGCGCCTATTCATCGGTCGGCCGGTCCGAAGCGATCGCTTGGGGGAGACCCTTCTGCCCAAGCGGATCGCCCTGCCGGTGTTCGCCAGCGACGCACTGTCATCGGTGGCTTATGCCCCCGAGGCGATCTACGCCACGCTCAGCGTTGCCGGGCTCGCTGCCTACGCCTACGCACCGTGGATCGGGATCGTCGTCGCCATCGTGATGATGACCGTGGTGGCGTCGTACCGGCAGAACGTGCACGCCTACCCCAGTGGCGGCGGCGACTACGAGATCGCCACGACCAATCTCGGCCCCAACGCGGGTCTGGTGGTCGGCAGCGCGTTGCTCGTCGACTACGTGCTCACGGTCGCGGTCTCGGTCTCGGCCGGCGTCGCCAACGTCGGTGCGGCGGTGGGTTTCGTGAGCAACCACCAGGCGGCCAGCGCGATCGTGCTGATCGTCCTGCTGGCCAGCATGAACCTGCGGGGTGTCCGCGAGTCCGGCACGACCTTCGCCGTCCCGACGTACGGCTTCATGCTCGGCATCCTGGGCATGCTCGGCTACGGCTTCTACCAGATTCTGACCGGCAAGACGCTGAGTGCTGAGAGCTCGCAGTTCGTGTTGCACAAGGAGCACAGCCTGACCGGCTTCGCGCTGATGTTCTTGCTGCTGCGCTCCTTCTCCTCCGGCTCCGCTGCTCTGACCGGCGTGGAGGCGATCAGCAACGGCGTGCCGGCGTTCCGGCCACCCAAGAGCAAGAACGCCGCGACCACCCTGCTGCTGATGGGTGTCATCTCCGTCGCGATGTTCATGGGCCTGATCATGCTGGCCAAGACGATCCACCTGCAGATCGCCGATGATCCCGGGCGGCAACTCTCCGGCACCCCGCCGGGCTACACCCAGCAGACCGCGGTCGCCCAGATGGCGTCGACGGTCTTCGCCAACTTCACGCCCGGCTTCTACTTCGTCCTCACCGTCACCGGCGTGATCCTGGTGCTCGCGGCAAACACCGCGTTCAACGGCTTCCCGGTGCTCGGGTCGATCCTCGCTCAGGACCGCTACCTGCCGCGCCAGTTGCACACGCGTGGCGACCGGCTGGCATACAGCAACGGCATCTTCTTCCTGGGGCTGTTCGCTTCGGTGCTCGTCTTCGCCTTCGACGCGAACGTCAATCGGCTGATCCAGCTCTACATCGTCGGCGTGTTCGTCTCGTTCACCGCGAGCCAGACCGGCATGGTCCGGCACTGGACCAGACTGTTACGGACCGAGCAGGACCCGGTCAGGCGGCACCGGATGATCCGCTCCCGGGCGATCAACGGCTTCGGGGCAAGCATGACCGGCGTCGTGCTCGTGGTCGTGCTCGTCACCAAGTTCGTCCACGGCGCCTGGATCGCCGTCGCCATGATGGCGCTGATCTTCATGACGATGCGGGCGATCCGCCGCCACTACGACCGGGTCTCCACGGAGTTGGCGCTCATCGACGACGAGGCGCCGATGCTGCCGGCCCGCAACCACGGTGTCGTCCTGGTGTCTCGGATCCACCAACTGACGCTGCGCGCGGTCTCCTACGCCAGGGCGACCCGGCCGGACACGCTGACGGCCGTGACGGTCAACGTCGACGAGGCTGACACGCGGGCGCTGCAGGAGGAGTGGGAACGGCTCGAGGTGCCGGTGCCGCTGACGGTGGTGGAGTCGCCCTACCGCGAGATCACCCGGCCGATCCTCGAATACATCAAGGGCATCCGCCGCGAGAGCCCGCGTGACGTGGTCACGGTGTTCATCCCGGAGTACGTCGTCGGGCACTGGTGGGAGCAGTTGCTGCACAACCAGAGTGCGTTGCGGCTGAAGACCCGGCTGCTGTTCGAACCCGGGGTGATGGTCACGAACGTCGCCTGGCAACTGCGCTCCTCGGGCAACCGGGTCAACCGGCCCGAGCCCCGTCCGGGCGTCGTCCGGCGGGGCCGGGGCGGTTCACGGCGCGACCCGGATCGACCTGCCGACACCCGGTTG
>JBAVXU010000350.1:0-2264 GCA_049698415.1 Mycobacteriales bacterium | reverse complement strand
CGGCACGACCGGACCCACGCCCGTCACCGGGTCGACCTCGCGCTCCCAGCGGGCGACGTGCTGCTGCGCGACACCGAGGCGATCGGCCAGCGCTTGCTGGCTGAGGCCGGCGGCCTTCCGTGCTTCGGCCAGATGAGGGGTCGGGGTCATACCTACATTCTACACCAGTTCTGGTGTAGCCGCCAGTGGGCCGCAGTCGCGCACCGACCCCTGTCCTCACCATTCGTGGTGTGGCGTCCTCATCGCCTTCGCGCTCGGTCGTCCTGTTTTCAGGCATGGCCTCCTACCCCCTGGGTGGAGCTAGTTGCGGCAGGACGATCTGCCGACTGCTGCATGTGCCCGAAAGGCCTCCTCTCGTGGATTGCCCATCGCTCCGGTGCTCGCGCCTACGCCGTGCTGGCCGGCTCTGCCGATCACCTTCCGCGCCACCGGGTGTCGCTGCGGCGCTAGCCGCCTCCACCTCTCTGCCCGGTCCTTCTCCCTCAATTGCTCCGTGACGGGGTTGGGTGCTGCGCAGCGGGCAGGCGTCTAGGCGACCGCCGACCAGTGGACCTGGGTGCCGGCGTGGCGGCTCCCTTGAGCTTCGGTCTCGGTCGGTCGGTCGGTCGTGCAATGCGCAGCGATCAGCGCCGTCGCCGTGAGGCGCGGGCTGCTGTCCTGCGAGCAGCTCGGGCGGTCAGCCGAGCGCGGGGACATCGCGAGTAGTGGTGCGATACGCCATTGCACGGTGAAGCGAACCACCGGTCCCGGACGACTTCACCCCTCTACGACGAACGGCCCTCTTTTCAGAGAGCCGCCCACCGGCAATGTGTACCTCGACCACTCAAGGCCCGGCGGCCAGACCGAGCCTCGCGATGTGTCGCCTGGCAGCGTAGCGGCGCTCGCCGACAGACCGCAACCGTCATGGCCGGGTCACCGGTTACGGTCGGGCTTGTGACCGCCCCCGAGCTTCTGCGCGTAGAGCTGAAACGTCAGCGCGAGGATGGCCGGCCGTTCGCGGTGGCGTGGCCGCTGGCCCTGGCCGTCGCGCTCGACGGCCTCGATCCGGCCTTCTGGCGCTCGGTGTTCATGCAGCAGCGCGGCGTCTGGGAGGCGAACTACTGCGGGACGGCCACCGGCGCGTTCTTCGCGTACGACCGCGAGCCGTCCCAGCGTTCCCGCGACCAGCTCGTCGCGTAGGAGCGGGCGGCGTGAGGGTCTGCGCCATCGCCGGTTGCGCCAAGCCCGCGAAAGCGCGGGGCTGGTGCGCTCACCACTACGCCAACTGGTACTACCAAGGCGATCCGCTCGTGGCCGGCACCCGGAGCGGCGTTCGCGAGGCGCAGTGCGCCCCGCCTGATCCGGGACCGCTGCTGATCCTGCGCCGGGAGCTCGAGCAGGCGCGGGCACGCAACACGCTGTTCGCCCGCGCGTGGCCGGTCGCGATCGCCGTGGCGACCGATGGCCTGCCGGCATCCCTGGCGCAGGAGTGGGAAGCGGTGCTCAAGGCGCACAGCGCGATTTGGCTCGCCGCCTACAGCCGCAGGCCGGGAGGGCTGCCGTGTGACCTTGAGCCCGCCCCTGAGCCGTGGGTTCCTCACTATCGCCGCAGCGCCCCGCCGGTGAGGATCGCCGCCGAGCACGGACCCGGCACGCTGGAGAACGAGCGCTGGGCCGACAGCAACACCCGCATCCGAGGCTTACGGCCGGGTGCCGCCGGCGGCATGACGTCCGGCGCTTGACCGGCGTGCACGACGTTGGGACCATCCGGCTCCGGGACCGATCCGGCCGCAGAAGCGGCGGGCTCGGCAGCACAGACCGTCGACTCAGTTGCTGCTGGGCTCGCCGTCGATGACGACGCGAGGGCCGCGACGCTGGCCGCGTGCACGGGCGCTAACGTCCGGCCGCATGGCCATCACCAGCACACCGGAACCCCTCGACTACGGAGCGGCGCTGTCGAGGCTCTTGGGCGCCCTCGACCAGAACGTCGGCGTCGGTCTTCACTTCGGAGGCCACCTGGTCGCCAACTTCGACGGAACGCTCACGCAGGGTTTCGACGCGGCAGCCGTCGGAATGCCAATCACTCCGTTCGACCATCGGGACGCCGTGACGCTCCAGGTTGGGCAGGTCGGGCTGTCGTTGCGGCCCGACCGCTTCACTGCGGCGGAGTGGGTCGAACTCAACGGCGGAGCGGGCCAGCAGCTATCGATGCGCTACGGCGACCTGACGTTCACGCTGCGCTGGGCCTACAGCCCTACATGAGAGTCGTTCTCAAAAAGCTGTGA
>JBAVXU010000349.1:0-10446 GCA_049698415.1 Mycobacteriales bacterium | reverse complement strand
CGAGCCACAACCGCTGCAGCATGTGCCAGTCCTCGGGGTGCTCGGCGATGCCCTCGGCGAAGACGTCGGCGAGGTACTGCGTCATGACGGCGACCTTGTCGGTGGCACTCCCCTCGGCCGGCACCGGGACCGGCTCGTGCATCCGGATCTCCCAGTCGCGCCCGACGTTGGCCAGGGTCGCGGGAATCAGCGGCGCACCGGTCCGCACCGCCAGCAGCGCCGGACCGGCCGGCATCCGGGTCCGCCCGCCGAAGAAGGTCACCTCGATCCCCCGCTTGGACAGGTCCCGGTCGCCCATCAGGCAGACCAGCCGGCCGGCCCGGACCCGATCGGCGAGGACATCGAACGGCGGCCGCTCGCCGCCGGTCAGCGGCAGCACCTCCATGCCGAGCCCCTCGCGGTACGCGACGAACCGGTCGAACAGCGCGGCCGGCTCCAGCCGCTCGGCGACCGTCGTGAACGGCATCCCCAGGTGGACCGCCCACGCGCCGGCCTGGTCCCAGTTGCCGGTGTGCGGCAGCGCGATCACGACTCCGCCCCCGGCCGCGTAGGCATCGAAGAGGATCTCGCCGCCCACCACCTTGGAGCCGGACACGATCCGCTCCTTGGACATCACCGGCAGCCGGAACGCCTCGAGCCAGTAGCGGGCGTACGACCGGACCCCGGCCCGGACGAGCAGGCGGAGATCGGCCTCGGACATCTCCGGCCCGACCACGCGCCGGAGGTTCCCCGCCAGCCGGCGAACGCCACGACGATCGCGGCGCCAGGCCAGGTCCGCTCCGAGGCGGAACAACGCACGGGCCAGCGGCTCGGGAAGCCCGCGTACGACCGCCCACCCGGCGATGAAGGCCCAGGTCGTCAGGTTGCTGCGAAACCGTGCTCTCACGCCGTCCCGGCCCTGCTTCCCGACTGCCGGCGTACCTCGACGAGGCGCTGCACGACCGTGATCGCTGACGCGGCCACCAGCAGCCACAGCGCCGCGGTCAGCGCGAACGGGACGCCGAGTCCCTCGAGACCGGTGCCCACCAGCACGATGATCAGCCGCTCCGTGCGCTCGGCGAAGCCGACGTTGCAGGTCATGCCCAGGCCCTCGGCCCGCGCCTTGATGTAGGAGGTCAGCGATCCGAGGACCAGGCACAGCAGGCTGGCGACCAGCAGTTCGGTGCTGGCTCCTGGGCCGCCGAACCACCAGACCAGGGCGCCGAAGACCGCCGCATCGGCGACCCGGTCGAGAGTGGAGTCCAGGAAGGCACCCCACCTGCTGGTGATCCCGCGGGCCCGGGCGACGGCACCGTCGAGCATGTCGAACATCACGAAGAACCAGACGACGAGCGTCCCGGCGAAGAACCATCCGCGAGTGAAGAACACCAGTGCCCCGGCGACCGCACCGGTCGTCCCGATCAGGGTGACGACATCCGGAGAGATGCCGGTGCGAGCCAGTCGGGCACCGAGGGGGTCCACGAGGTGCGAGATCCGCGCCCGCGCGAGAACGTTGAGCATGACCGTCCATTCCCCGCGTAGTGGTGGCCCGAGAGTAATGGACGCCGACCTGGTGCCCTTGTCCGGCAGCCGCAGCGGGTGTCGAATGCCAGTCAGCTAAGGCGTCGGCGCACAGCAACCCGGAGGTGGCGAAATGGCAGGCGAAAAGGGGACAGGGAGGGGCCAGGCGCCCTCCGGCGAAGTAGTCGCCGTACAGGCGCCCGAACAGGTACGCAACGTCGTCCTGGTCGGGCATTCCGGGGCAGGCAAGACCTCTCTGGTCGACGCCCTGCTCGCCGCCGCCGGGGCCATCCCACGGCCCGGCAAGACCACCGACGGCACCACCGTGAGCGACTCCGACCCTGCCGAGCATCGCCAGCAGCGATCCGTCACCCTCGCGGTGGCGCCGCTGGACCACGCCGGGGTACGCGTCAACCTGCTCGACAGCCCCGGCTACGCCGACTTCGTGGGCGAACTGCGCGC
Organism: Mycobacteriales bacterium; assembly: GCA_049698415.1. Taxonomy (GTDB): domain Bacteria; phylum Actinomycetota; class Actinomycetes; order Mycobacteriales; family QHCA01; genus QHCA01. Next base: position 8,484 of record JBAVXU010000349.1, on the reverse strand, counting down.
CGGGTTGCGCGCGGCCGACGCTGCGCTCTTCGTGGTCTCCGCCGTCGACGGCGTCGATGCAGCCACCGTCACCCTCTGGGAGGAGTGTGCGGCAGCCGGCCTGCCGCGAGCCGTCGTCGTCACCAAGCTCGACCAGCCGAGGGCCGACTTCGACGAAGCCGTGGCCATCTGTCGTCGGGTGTTCAGCGACAACGTGCTGCCCGCGTACCTTCCGCTGCACGGTGACGACGAGAGCGTCGTCGGGCTGATCGGGCTGCTCACGCAACGCGTGTCCGACTACAGCAACGGCAGCTATCCACCGGTCGAGCGCGATCCCGATCCCGAGCACCTGCCGCTCATCGAAGAAGCGCGCAATGCCCTCATCGAGGGGATCATCGCCGAGTCCGAGGACGAGACGCTGATGGACCGCTACCTCGGCGGGGAGTCGATCGAGGTCAAGGTGCTCGTCGACGACCTGGAGAAGGCGGTGGCCCGCGGCACCTTCTATCCGGTGCTCGGCGCGAGCGCCTTCACCGGCGTCGGCCTCGGTGAGTTGCTCGAGATGCTGACCGCGGCATTCCCCTCACCACTGGAGCACCCGCTGCCGCCTGTCGCCACCCCCTCCGGCGAGCCGCACGAGCCGCTGACCTGCGACCCGTCGGGTCCACTGGTGGCCGAGGTCGTCAAGACGACGATCGACTCCTACGTCGGGCGGGTGTCTCTCGTACGCGTGTTCAGCGGAACCCTGCGTCCCGACATGCAGATCCACGTGTCGGGGCACGGCGCCGGCGAGCGCGGCCACGACGACCACGACGAGGACGAGCGGCTCACGCACCTGTACTCCCCGCTGGGCGCCACTTTGCGGCCGGTCAAGCTCTGCATCGCCGGCGACATCTGCGCGGTGACCAAGCTGGCGTCGGCCGAGACCGGCGACACCATCTCGGCCAAGGAGGACCCGCTCCTCATCTCGCCGTGGGACATGCCCGAGCCGCTGCTCCCGATCGCGGTGCAGGCGCGTACCCGCAGCGACGAGGACGCGATGGCCAAGGCGCTGGCCCGCCTCGTCGCGGCCGATCCCACGCTGCGGCTCGAACGCAACCCGGAGACGCACCAACTCGTGCTGTGGTGCATGGGTGAGGCGCACGCCGACGTCGTACTCGACCGGTTGCGCTCGGGCGGGGTCGAACTCGACATCGTGCCCGTACGCGTCGCGCTGCGCGAGACCTTCGCCGAACCGGCGTCGGCCAAGGGTCGCCACGTCAAGCAGTCCGGCGGACACGGCCAGTACGGCGTCTGCGACATCGAGGTCGAACCGCTGGAGACCGGCGCCGGGTTCGAGTTCGTCAGCCGCGTCGTCGGCGGGTCGGTGCCCAGCCAGTTCATCCCCTCGGTGGAAAAGGGGGTCCGCACCCAGATGGAACGCGGCGTCCTCGCCGGCTACCCGCTGGTGGACTTCCGGGTGGCGCTTGTCGACGGCAAGGCGCACTCCGTCGACTCATCCGACGCCGCCTTCCAGATGGCGGGCGCATTGGCCTTGCGCGAGGCGGCGGCCAAGGCAAAGGTGTCGTTGCTCGAACCGGCCCAGGAGATCTGGGTCACCGTCCCTGACATCTACGTCGGTGCCGCGATGAGCGACCTGTCCGGTCGCCGGGGCCGGGTGCTCGGCACCGAACCCGCCGAGACCGAGCGCACGGTGATCCACGCCGAGGTGCCCGAAACCGAGCTGGTCCGCTATGCAGTCGACCTGCGTTCCATCTCGTCGGGGACCGGCACGTTCCGCCGGCAATTCCTGCGCTACGAGCCGATGCCGGACCACATCGCGGCGAGCTATCTCAAGGACAAGGACAAGGACGGCTAGTCCGAGGGGTCGGTCGGCCAGGCCGCGGCGACCGCGTCGCGGGTGTCGCGCAACAGCTGTGGCAGCACCTTGGTGTGCGCGATGACCGGCATGAAGTTGGTGTCGCCGCCCCAGCGGGGCACGACGTGCTGGTGCAGGTGAGCGGCGATGCCTGCACCGGCGACAGATCCTTGGTTGAGACCGATGTTGAACCCTTCCGCCCCTGATGCTGTCCGCAGCGCGCGCATCGCGTCCGCGGTCAACTCGGCCAACTCCCCCGCCTCCTGCGTGGTCAGTTCGGTGTAGTCGGCGACGTGCCTCAGCGGGCAGACCATCAGGTGGCCGCCGTTGTACGGATAGAGGTTGAGCACGACGAACACGCGCTCCCCACGTGCGACGACAAGTCCGTCCTCGTCGGGCAACTGCGGGATCCGGCAGAACGGGCAGCCCTGCTCGGCGCCCGGGCCGTCGGGCTTGCCCTCACCGCGGATGTAGGCCATCCGATGCGGGGTCCACATCCGGCGGAACGCGTCGGGGTCGCCGACACCCTGCTGTTCGGAGATCCTGGGCTGTTCGGAGTCTCCCGCCTCGGTCGACTGATCGGTCATGCCTGCTGCCGCTGCGCCACCGCCGCCAGGATCTCCGCCACCGCATCGTCGATCGGCACGGCGTTCTTCTGGGTGCCGTCGCGATAGCGGAACGACACCGCTCCCTGAGCGACATCGTCATCACCGGCCAGCAGCATGTAAGGCACCTTCTGCTTCTGGGCGTTGCGGATCTTCTTCTGCATCCGGTCGTCGGAGGAGTCGACCTCGACCCGGATCCCGTTGGCGCGCAGCCGCTCGGCGACGTCGTCGAGATAGGGCACGTGCACGTCGGTGATGGGAATGCCCATCACCTGCACGGGCGCCAGCCACGGCGGGAACGCGCCGGCGTAGTGCTCCACCAGGATGCCGAAGAACCGCTCGATCGACCCGAACAGCGCCCGGTGGATCATGTAGGGCCGCTGCCGTGTGCCGTCGGCGGCTTGATACTCCAGGCCGAATCGCTCCGGCAGTCGCGGGTCGACCTGCAGGGTCGACAGCTGCCAGCGCCGGCCGATGGCGTCGCGTACGTGCAGGTCGATCTTGGGCGCGTAGAACGCCGCCTCTCCCGGCGCGACGACATACGGAACTCCGGCTGACTCCACCGCGGTCTGCAGGGCCGCGAACGCCTCGTCCCACTGCGCCGGGTCGCCGACGAACTTCGGCGAGTCGTCGCGGGTGGCCAGCTCGGCCTCGAAGTCGGTCAGGCCGAAATCTCGCAGCAGGGAGAGCACGAACTCCAGCAGCTTGGTGAGCTCACTCGCCAGGTCCTCCGTGGTGCAGAAGATGTGCGCGTCGTCCTGGGTCAGTCCGCGTACCCGGGTCAGCCCGTGCACGGTGCCGGACTTCTCGTAGCGGTAGACCGTGCCGAACTCGAAGAACCGCAGCGGCAACTCGCGGTAGGACCGCCCGCGCGACTTGTAGATCAGGATGTGGAACGGGCAGTTCATCGGCTTGAGGTAGTAGGACGCCCCCTCCAACTCCATCGGGGGGTACATACCTTCGGCGTACCACTGCAGGTGACCGGATATCTCGAACAACTGCGCCTTGGAGATGTGTGGGGTGTTGACGAACGCGTAGCCCGCTTCTTCGTGCCGCTGCCGGGAGTAGTCCTCCATGACGCGGCGGATCGCACCGCCCTTGGGATGCCAGACCGCCAGCCCGCTGCCGATCTCCTCGGGGAAGGAGAACAGGTCGAGTTCGGCGCCGATCTTGCGGTGATCGCGCCGCTCGGCCTCGGCCAGCAGGGTCAGGTGTGCCTTGAGGGCCTCACGCGACTCCCATGCTGTGCCGTAGATCCGCTGCAGCTGAGGGTTCTGCTCGTTGCCCCGCCAGTACGCCGCCGCCACCCGCATCAACTTGAATGCAGGGATCTCACGGGTGGTCGGGACGTGCGGACCGCGGCAGAGGTCCTTCCAGGCCAGGCTGCCGTCGCGCCGCAGGTTGTCGTAGATGGTCAGCTCGCCGGCCCCCACCTCGACCGACGCCTCGTCGGCGGCGGAGCCCTTGAGGCCGACCAACTCCAGCTTGTACGGCTCCGCAGACAGCTCGGCCTTGGCCTCGGTCTCACTGACGGCGCGACGGGAGAACCGCTGGCCCTCCTTGATGATCTCCTGCATCCGCTTCTCGATGCGCTTGAGATCATCGGGGGTGAACGGCTCCGCCACGTCGAAGTCGTAGTAGAAGCCGTTCTCCACCGGCGGGCCGATGCCGAGGCGCGTTCCGGGATAGAGCTCCTGCACGGCCTGCGCCATCACGTGCGCCGCCGAGTGCCGAATGACCATCCGGCCCTGGTCGCTGTCCGCCGGCACCGGGACGACCTTGGTCTCCTGCTCGGGGGTCCAGCCCAGATCCCGCAGCTCGCCGTCGGGGTCGGCGATCACGACGGCGTCGAGCACCCCTGCGTCGGCCAGCGCGTCGCGGGCGGTCGTCCCAGCGGCCACCGGGACGGCGGCGCGGGCGGTCGACGACAGCAGCGGTGGGTTGCTCATGCACCCGATGCTATCGAGGGTGGGCGCCTACGCCGCAGCGATTACTGCCCGCATGGCCCACCGCGCCGACGAGCCCGAGCAACCTCGGTGAGTTCTTCGGCGCTGATGGATGGGGGTGGGCGATACTGGGATCGAACCAGTGACCTCTCCGGTGTGAACGGAGCGCTCTACCGCTGAGCCAATCGCCCTGGTGTCGCAGGTGCCGAGGTTACCCGACTCCGGGAAGCCAATCGGGCAGTCCCCGCCAGAGGTGATAGCCGTAGATCACGGCAGCAACGACGGCCAGCGTCGCCGCACCCATCGCCGCTCGCGCCAGGGCTGACTGTCGGCGGACCCACGCCGTCCATTGCGCGACCCGCTCCTTGGCGTAGTCGAGCAGGCGCTGCGCCCAGGCGAACTCGCTCGCGAGGATGCCGAGCCCCAAGAAGATCACCAGCCAGCCCGGCCCGGGCAGGGGCAGCAGGACGAACCCCACGACGATGACGGACAGGCCGAGGACTGCCACGACGACCCGGTAGACAAGACCGAGCCGGCGCTTGCCCCGGATCCGGTCACGGTGCGCACTGACCGCGCTGCGCATACCGCTCGGCATGCTCAGCTCAGCACCGCGCCCGTCGCGATGGGCGGTGACGGCCGCGGCGGGATCTGTCGCCCGGATTCCATGCTCACCGCGAAACCGGTGAAGGTGCCCGGCGCCGGCGCCGCACCGCGGACCGTCTGGACGTCCATCCCGGTCTTGTCGACGTCGAACGTCCCGACCGCCTGGGGCGGGTCGCCCGAGCCCTGAACCGCCCAGAGCACGTACGTGCTGCGCGAACGGTCGTTCGGTGCCATGCCGCCGGCCACGATGTCGATGCTGGACCCGCGTTGGAGTACGTAACCCACGGTGTGGTTAGTCGCGTCGGTGAGAACGGCACGGGTGCTGCTGCGGCCGAGTTGGTTGATCAGGCTCTCGCGTTGTGCGGCCTGCTGCCGTGCGGTGTCGACCCTGCTCTGCAGGACGACGTTCCAGCCCAGCAGCGCGACGATGACGAGGCCGGCGGCGACAGCTGCCATCGCCCAGGCCGGTCGGCGGCGTGCCTTTGCCCGGGCCAGCGGCACGATCGGAGCCAGCGACTGCGGGAGTCGGTCGCGGTGGTCGACCCGGAGCGCTCCGCCCCGGGTGTCGTCCCTGGCGCCGGTCGCCTCCCGGATGCGCTCGAGCACGATCGGCGGCGGGTCAGCCATCGGCACGTCGTAGGCGAGATCGCCGAGGACGGCCTCTGAGTCCTGCACCATTCGCTGGCACCGATCGCAGGTGGCCAGGTGCGCGGCGAACGCCTCTTCCTCGGCAGGCTCCAGCGCGTGCAAGGCCCAGCCGACCGCGAAGGCGTCGAACTCCTCATGATCGTTTTGCTTCACAACAGATCACCCGCCGTGCCGTCCGCGTCGGCCAGGCTCTCGCGCAGCCGGCGCATCCCAGCAAGCATTCTCGTCTTGACCGTGCCTAGCGGCGTACCGGTGAGCGCCGCAACTTCTCGCTGTGTGTAACCGCCGAAGTACGCAAGGGTGAGTGCTTCACGCTGTGCTTCCGGCAAGTTACCCAGCGCAAGCTTTATCTTGTCGCGGCGCACAGACTGCCAGCCCTGCTCGGCGACCGCGGTCGGCTCGTCGGTCAGCGCACCGGATGCCACTTCTTCGGCCACGCGGTTACGGCGCCGACGCACCGACTCCTCGCGGCGTACGGCGTCGACGGCGCGGTGATGAGTGAGCGACAACAACCACGTGCCGAAAGCGCCACGGCTCTCGTCGAACTTAGCCGGATCGCGCCACAGAGCAAGGAAAACCTCTTGTGCGACGTCCTCGGCCAGGCCGCTGTCCACGACGATGCGACGGGCCAGTGAGAACACGATGCGGCCATACCTTGCGTAGATCTCATCGAGGGCATCATGCTGACCGTCGGCAAGAGCACGCACCAGATCGACGTCACCGACGACGCCGGGCGTGGCACGTGATGGTTGGGTCACCAGTGTCCTCACGGAATCGTATTCGTCACGAAGTCCCGATTCGGACTTGCGTGCTGCTACGTTACCCCGGCGCAGTGTGGCCGGATGCCCCCGATTATCTGGTGCCGGGTCGGGGTAGGACTGGCCACGGCGCCAACTGCGGCGCGACCCAGAAGGGCACAGAATGACCGCTCCACGAAATACCCGGATCCGGTCTCAACTCGGACTGCGGCTGATCCTTCCGGACGAAACCGTCCTCCCCGTGTCAGCGAGCCTCGAGTACGAAACGTCTGACCCATATGCCGTTCAGGTCACGTTTCATACTGGGAGCTCCGCCGACGAGTGCGCAGTGGTCTGGACGTTCGCCCGGCAGTTGATCATCGACGGTCTCGATCGGCCGGCCGGGCTGGGAGATGTCCGAGTCTGGCCGGTTCCCGACGACGGCGGATCGTGTGCTTCGGTGGCACTCGCCCTCTGCTCGCCCTCCGGCGAGGCACTGTTCGAGATCCCGCGCGAGGCCTTGCAGGGATTCCTGCGTCGCACGTTCGACGAAGTGCCGATCGGCTTCGAGGACAGGCACGTCGACATGGACGCCGAGCTCAAGGTGTTGTTGAACGACTGCGTCTGACCCGTCTCAGCGCAACGCGCCGGCCACCTTCTCAGCCGCCGCAACCAGCCCGCCGAAGTTGTCGATCACCGCACTGATCTGCGGTGTCACTTCGCGGTCGACGTTCATCGCCGGAACACTTCGCCTGATCTCGTCGCGGACCGCCGCCGTGGCTGCGGCAGGGGCAGCGACATCGGCCCGCAGGTCCAGGGCCTGGGCCGCACACAACAACTCCACCGACAGCACGACCCGCACGTTGTCGACGACGTCGCGCGCCTTGCGTACGGCGTGCCAGCCCATGCTGACGTGATCTTCCTGGTTGCCGCTTGTCGGAACCGTGTCCACGCTCGCCGGGTGGGTGAGCACCTTGTTCTCGCTGACCAGCGCGGCAGAGGTGTACTGCGCGAGCATGAAGCCGGAGTTGGTGCCCGCGTCCGGCGCGAGGAACGGCGCCAGCCCACGTGAGGTGGCCGGGTCGAGCATCCGGTACGTACGCCGCTCGCTGATCGACCCCAGTGCCGCCACAGCGATCGCCAGCATGTCCGCGGCGAAGGACAGGGGCTGGCCGTGGAAGTTGCCGGTGGTCATCACTTCGCCGTCGGCCACCACGACGGGGTTGTCGACGACTGCACCGAGCTCGCACTCCAGCACGGCACGGCAGTGGGCCAGAACACCCCGGCTGGCTCCGTGGACCTGCGGCGCACAGCGCAGGGCATAGGAGTCCTGAACGGCGTGCCGGCTGTCGCGATGGCTCGCCAACAGCGGGCTCCCGGCGAGCAACCGCCGGAGGTTGGCGGCACTGTCGAGCTGGCCCGGATGGGGGCGCAGGTTCTGCACCCGCTCGTCGTACGGGCGGTCCGTGCCGAGCAGTCCTTCGACACTCATCGCGCAGGCGACGTCGGCCGCCTTGGCCAGCAACTCGGCGTCGTGCACCGCGAAGGCCAGCAGAGCCTGCATGGGTTCGGTGCCGTTGAGCAAGGAGAGGCCCTCCTTGGGAGCCAACTCCAACGGGACCAGGCCGTGCTCGGCCAGCACCTCGGCGGCCGGGCGGCCTGCCTTGTCCGCGTCACCGGAACTGCGCAGCCGCCCCTCCCCCACGAGGGGCAACGCAAGAGCGGCGAGTTGCGCCAAGTCACCCGAGGCACCCACGGAGCCCTTGGACGGCACGACGGGCAGCAGGTCGCGGTCGAGCAATTCCAGCAGCTGTCGCGGCAACTCGACGCGCACGCCGCTGTAGCCCGCGCACAGCGTGCGCGCCCGCAGCAGCAGCAGCGCGCGTACGGCGTCGTCGGTCAGTGATTCACCGATGCCGGCCGCGTGGCTGCGCAGCAAGGCGTACTGCATTCGGACCAGGTCGGCTCCGGCGACCGAGGTGTCCGCGAGGGCTCCGAAGCCGGTGGTCACGCCGTAGACGACGGCGTGCTGCTCGACGGCGTCGGCGACGGCTCGGCGGCTGGCTTCCATCCGGGCGGCGACGTCCGGGCCGAGCTCGGCCCGGGCC
>JBAVXU010000348.1:0-2629 GCA_049698415.1 Mycobacteriales bacterium | reverse complement strand
CGATCACCGACCCCGGCGCCCGTCATCGTCTCCCGCGGCGCACTTCTACCGACATGCCCGGCAAGACGCAGGCGATTGATGGCTCTCCCCTTCCGCTCTAAGCACGTTTGCGACATAACAATTGGCTACGTTTGCCGCATAACTAAAATGCAGCAAATCTCGGGCAGTCCACCCGGCGACTCAGGTGGCGCGGCTGCGTTCGAGGATCAGCAGGAGCTCGGTCTTTGAGCTCTTCATGGGAGCCGAGACCAAGACGCTCTCCGCCAGCCACCAGCCGTCGGCGCCGTATGCGTTGAGCGCCGTCTGCAGCACGTCCGGGTCGAACTTGTCCGAAAACCGCTTGTCGCGCTCGGTCAGCACCTTGTACTCGTACATCGTGGTCTCCTTCTCGAAACCGCTGGTGGACGGGCTCACGTTTGGTCCTTGGTGTTCGGTGCTGGGAAGAACAGCGACTCGATCTGGTCCTCGAAAACGTCCGCGATCTTGAACGCGAGGGCCAGGCTCGGGTCATAGCGGCCCGTCTCGATGTGGTTCACGGTCTGCCGCGACACGTCGAGGCGATCAGCCAGATCAGCCTGGGTCCAGCGGCGCGCAGCTCGCGCAGCCGGTTGTTCACAGCCCGCGCGCGGCCTTAACCATCAGCGCGACGACCCAGGCGATCACGCCGCCCTCGAAGGTGATCTGTAGCGCCTGCTTGGTGTCGCCGATCCCGGCTGCGGCCAGCAGGTTGCCTACGAACGCCACCAGGATGACCACGCCGAAGCCGATCGCCAGGGCTTCGAGTTGCACCAAACGCTGGTACTCATCGGAGCGACGGAGGCTGCTCACCTGCGCCCACACCAGCCATAGCGCGGGAGCTATGGGCAGGAGCGACCACACGGCCGCCGCAGCGCGCGATCCTGCAGCAGTGGTCCTGTATCGGCACCGGCGGCGACTGGAACGCCGGCAACCAGCTGTTCAGCGTCAGAAACGTGCGCTGATGGCCGCTCAGTGATAGACGCTCGCGCCGGCACCGGCCGCCTGGGACCAGGGCCCCGCTGAATGCGGGGCCCTCCTCAGGTTGCGAGGCGGGTGCGCGGCTTCGAGACGTGGTCAAGGGCCTGCCGGACCCGGCAGGCCGACCGGCACGCGCGGCAGCGAAGCGTCGAGCGTCTCCCTGACGAGTGCCTCGGCGGTCGGTCCTGCGCGCCGATCAGGCGGTCGATGTGTGCCGGCTCGAAGCGACCACCGGATCCGGTCGTGGCTGGTCGCGCTGACGCGACACGAAAGCCCCCCCGGCAGTCCGGGTTCAGCGCGCGCGACCCGGGCCCGGGGTCGGGTTCGATCGCGACCAGATGTCCGCGCAGTCGGCGCAGACGCTATCCGGCACGATTCCCACCCGCATCAGCAGCGAGAAGATCTGGCAGCCGATGCAGATCGCCAAGAGCGACTCGAGGCCGGCCGCCGCGATCATCGCCACCAGCACCGCGTCGGCGAGCCCGTGCTGGTGCAGGGGCAGGGCGAGGATGGCCCCGGCGACGGTCATCGTCGCGCCCATGCCCTGGGCGAACCGCTTCGGCGGACCCGGGACCGGCTTGGCCGGGCCGAGTTTGGGCGCGATCACGCCGCTGGCCAGGCGTCCCAGCGGGCTGAGCGTCGGGCCGGTGAGCACCCGGGCGACGAAGCCGTAGGCCAGGACGACGAGCAGCCAGTACCAGGACGTCGCCAGGGCAACCGCCGAGATCAGCAATACGCCGCCGGCCACCACGCGGGCGGCCTTCTCGTTCACCGGGTTCGGGAACGAGAAAAGGCCTTCCATCGCCCACGCGAGGATAGCGATCGGCGGATCGACGCTGGACTGGTGGCCCGGGTCAGCATCCCGCGGTGTTTACGCGGACGCTCTTGGCAGGAGCCGTCGGCTCGACGCTGCCGACCCGCCGCCGACCACCTGGCCGCCTGCCGTCTTCGTCATCGCCAGGGACGGGGTGGCCGCCTACGCCGAGTACGTCGCCGACCAGATGGCCGAGTCCGACTACGATCGTCCGTTGAGGCCTTCACAGTCGCTGCTCCCGGGTGGGCCGCCGGCGCGCATCCGGGCCGCCGGGCCGTGCGGGACACTTTCGGGGTGCCTGCTCGCGAACCTCCAGGCGGCGAAGACGTGCTCGAGACGATGGCCGGCGACCGGGCCGCGACCCTCGCCACGCTCGAGGCGGTCCAGAACCGGGTCCTCTGGCTAGCTACGTCGATCGTCCACCACGCGAACCGGGTGCGGAGCACGCCGTCGGGGGTGAAGGTCGGAGGACACCAGGCGTCGTCGGCGTCGGTGGTTTCGATCATGACCGCGCTCTGGTTCGCTCACCTGCGGTCGCCTGACCGGGTTTCGGTCAAGCCGCACGCGTCGCCGGTCCTCCACGCCATCGAGTACCTCCTCGGACAACTCGACCCCAGGTACCTGACGTCGCTGCGGGAGTTCGGCGGACTCCAGAGCTACCCGAGCCGCAAGGACCCGGTCCCGGCCGACTTCTCGACCGGATCGGTCGGCATCGGCGCAACGGCCACGATCTGGAGCGCGATCGCCCACCGCTACGTGGCCGGTCACTTCGATGTGCCCCAGGGCGGCCGCCAGGTCGCCATCCTCGGCGACGCCGAG
>JBAVXU010000347.1:0-1712 GCA_049698415.1 Mycobacteriales bacterium | reverse complement strand
GATCGACTGGGCGCAGGCGCTGGCGGCACTCGGTGCGGAAGAACTCGATGCGGGGCTGGCGGCGGCGACGCTGGGCGCCGTACTCAAGTACCGCGAGGACACGGAGCAGGCCGGTGGCCTCGACATGGGTGCCCTGGTCGCCCGAGCGGTTGCTGAGGCGTAGTCATGGCAGCCGACGCCGTGACGGTCGTCGTGGCGCTCTCCAGAGCGCTGAGCACCGCCGGTGTGCCCGTCGCGGCCGATCGGGTGGGCGAGGCGGTCCGCGCCCTGGCGGCCTTGGATCCGGGGCGGCGCGACGACGTCTACTGGGCCGGCCGGCTGACCCTGTGCCGGGCGCCGGATGACTTCCCGCGCTACGACCGGGTGTTCGAGTCCCTGTTCGCGGGCGACCTGCCGTCGGCCCGGCCGCGATCGACGTCATCCGTCCGCGTGGTCACCCTCCCGGTCGAGGCGCGCTCCGATGCCGGTGACGACGCCGGCCCAGCCGATGACGAGCACGACGACGACGCCATGCCGCGCGCCGCAGCCAGCCGCACCGAACTGCTTCGGCACCGCGACGTCTCCACTCTGACCGGCGAGGAGGTCGCGCTGCTCCGCCGGGCCCTGTCCGCCCTGTCGATGCCCGGCCAACTGCGGCCGTCGCGTCGGTTCCGGCCCGCGACCAGCGGCCGGATCGATGCCGGGCGGACGGTCCGCGACATGCTCAAGGACGGTGGCGAGGTAGCCGTCCTGCGCCGGCGCCGGCACTCGACCCGGCCCCGACGGGTTGTCGTCCTCGTCGACGTCAGCGGATCGATGTCGCCGTATGCCGATGCACTGCTGCGCTTCGCCCACGCGGTCACCCGGCGGCGCGGCGTGCATACCGAGGTGTTCACGATCGGCACGCGGTTGACCCGGGTCACCCGCGAGTTGTCTTCGCCCGATCCCGAGGCGGCCATGGCCGCGGTGTCCTCCGCCGTACCGGACTGGAGCGGCGGGACCCGGCTGGGCGACCTGCTGCGGGATTTCCTGGACCGCTGGGGGCAGCGCGGTCTGGCTCGCGGTGCGGTTGTCGTGGTGTTGTCAGACGGCTGGGAGCGCGGCGACGCGTCGGTGCTACGCGATCAGATGTCGCGGCTGTCCAGGCTCGCTCATCGCATCGTCTGGGCCAACCCGCGCAAGGCCGTCCCCGGCTACCTCCCGCTCGCCGCGGGAATGGCGGCCGCACTTCCCCATGTCGACGAGTTCGTCGAGGGGCACAGCCTGGCGGCCTTCGAGCGACTGGCCCGGATAGTCGCCGGCGGGGTGACAAGCGGTGCGTGACATCCTCGGCTCGCTGCGTGATTGGTACGACTCCGGGCAGCCGTTCGGACTGGCCACCGTTGTGGGCGTCACCAAGAGCGCACCGCGCCAGCCCGGCGCGGCGATGGCTGTTCGCGCGAGCGGCGAGGCGGTGGGCAGCGTCTCGGGGGGCTGCGTCGAAGGCGCGGTCTACGACCTGGCCACGTCGGTGCTGGCCGGCGGGGAGCCCGTCCTGCACACGTTCGGCTACACCGACGACGACGCGTTCGCGGTCGGGCTGACCTGCGGCGGAGCGATCACCATGTTCGTCCAGGCGGTCAACGCCACCTCGGCCCCCGAACTCGACGATGTCCTCACCGACATCGACGCCGGACGTCCGGTCGCCGTGGCGACCGTGATCGACGGCGGCACCCCAGGCCGCCGGCTCGCGG
>JBAVXU010000346.1:0-8062 GCA_049698415.1 Mycobacteriales bacterium | reverse complement strand
GATCGAGGCCGCCCGCGTGCTCGCCGGCGCCGTTCCATGCGCGCTATTGACCGTCGCGGCCGCCGACCACGCGCCCTGGCATCCGGGCCGGTGCGCGGCACTGTCGCTCGAGGGCCAGGTCGTCGGGCATGCCGGCGAACTTCACCCGCGGGTGACCGAGGCGCTGGAACTGCCCGCCCGCACCATGGCGATGGAGGTCGACCTCACCGCGCTGCTGGCCGGATCCGACGCGGTCGTCCCTGCACCGCGGGTGTCGACGTTCCCGCCGGCGACCCAGGACGTGGCGCTGGTCATCGAGGCAGACGTCTCGTCCGCCGCGGTCGAGGCGGCGCTGCTCGCCGGTGCCGGTGACCTGCTCGAGTCGGTGCGCCTGTTCGACGTCTACACCGGCGACCAGATCGGAGTCGGCCGTAGGTCGCTGGCCTTCGCCATGCGCTTCCGGGCCGCCGACCGCACACTGACCGTCGAGGAGGCCACGGCCGCCCGCGATGCCGCCGTCGCCGAGGCGACCCGCAGGACCGGCGCCGTGCTTCGCTCCTGAGGTTGGTCGCGAGCTAGGCCACCGGCCAGGTGTGAGCCGGCTCGTTGGTGTGCATGAGTTCGCGGTAGCTACACATCATCTGCTGCAGCGCCTCGGTGCGATCCCGGTTGGAGTCCTCTAAGGACTGCACCGTCTCGACCTGCCAGGAGGCGCCGTTGCGGCCGGTGAGGCAGCGCTGCTCGATGATGCCCAGCAGCCGGTCGCTGTCGGCGGAGGGCACCCCCCACAGGTCCAGGCCCTCGCGTGCCATCGGCAGCAACCGGCGCAGCACCAGCTCCGTCGCCGACACCTGACCGACGCCCGGCCAGAACAACTGCGCCTCGATGCCGTGCCGCGCACCGGCATGGAAGTTCTCCTCGGCCGCCGAGAATGACATCTGGGACCAGATGGGCCGGTCCTGTTCGGCCAGCACCCGGACCAGGCCGTAGTAGAGCGCTGCGTTGGCCATGATGTCGGCGACGGTCGGCCCCGCCGGCAACACGCGGTTCTCGACGCGCAGGTGCGGCTTGCCGCGTACGACGTCGTAGATCGGGCGGTTCCAGCGATAGACCGTGCCGTTGTGCATGCGCATCTCGCCGAGTTGTGGCACGTCACCGCGGTCGAGGACGGCGACCGGATCCTCCTCGTCGACGACGGGCAGCAGCGCCGGGAAGTAGCGGACGTTCTCCTCGAACAGGTCGAAGATCGAGGTGATCCATCGCTCGCCGAACCACACCCGGGGGCGCACTCCCTGTGCCTTCAACTCGTCCGGGCGGGTGTCGGTCGCCTGTTCGAACAGCGCGATGCGGGTCTCTCGCCACAGTTCTTTGCCGAAGAAGTACGGCGAGTTCGCCGCCAGCGCCATCTGCACGCCGGCGATGGCCTGCGCAGCGTTCCAGTACGCCGCGAAGGCGTCGGGGCTGACCTGGAGGTGGAACTGCACACTCGTACACGCCGCCTCGGGCGCGATCGTGTCGGCATAGGTCGACAGCCGTTGCACCCCGTCGATGGCGATGTGCAGGTCCTCGCCGCGCGCCGCGAAGATCTGCTCGTTGAGCAGGGCGTAGCGGGGGTTGGCCGAAAGCGAGGAGGCGGTGAGATGACGTTCGGTCAGCGTGGGCAGGATGCCGATCATGGCCAGGTGCGACCCGTCATCGCGGACCGCTTCCTCCGCGGCGTTGAGGGTCGCGCGCACCTCGCGTTCGAACTCGGCGAGGCCGCCCTCGGACAGCCGCCGCGGCGCGACGTTGATCTCGACGTTGAACTGGCCGAGCTCTGTCTGGAAGTCGGAGTTGGAGATGAGTTCGAGGACCCGGGCGTTGGACATCGCCGGGTCGCCCTTGTCGTCCACCAGGTTCAGCTCGATCTCGACCCCGACCATCGGGCGGGCGAAATCGAAACGTGACTCGCGCAGCATCCGCTCGAAGACGTCCAGGCAGCTACGGACCTTTTGCCGGTGACGGGTGCGGTCCTCCCGGGTGAACCGGGTGACCTCGACGTCCTTTCCCACTCAGGCACCTCCCGGGCCGTGCACGCCGATGCTGGCGACCGTACCCGCCGCCGAAGGCCCATGCGCACCTTTCGTACTGGTTCGGCTACGCCGGACTCAAGTTCGCGGCCGGGGGGTCGATACGACGACATGGACCAATCCCGGATCCTGATGTTCCCCGGACCGGAGCCGACGGTGCCCACCCTCGAGCAGGAGTTGGGCTCTGAGGCGTACCTGCAACTGCGCGCGGAGTTCCTCGACCAGCTGCCCGGCCAGGTACGCGACCTCAACGCTGCCACCGTCGACGGGGACGTTCCGGCGGCGAGGTACGTCGCGCACCAGATCAAGGGCAGCGCACTGAGCTTCGGGGCGACCGCCCTCGACGCGCTGGCCGACCGGTTCCTGAGCATCGGCAAGGACGAGAGCGAACTGCTGCGGCCACTGGTCAGCGAGATCGAGCGCACGGTCGACGAACTGCGGGGCGAACTCGACGCGCACACCCGCGAAACCGATGTCGGCTCGGATGCGCATCAGCGGCTGTTGGCCGACTTCCTCGGCCTGCTCCCGGTTCAGCTCGTCGACCTGCACAGGGCTGCGGAAGCCGGAAACGTGCCGGCCGCGAGGTATGTCGCGCACCAGATCAAGGATTACGCGCCGAAGCTGGGCGCGACCGGACTGAACGGACTGGCCGAGCAGTTGCTGCACATCGGCGACGACGAGAACGGTCACCTGCGCGAGCTGGTGGCCGAGATCGAGAGCGAAGCCGGCCAACTGCAGGCCGAACGCGGCGTCAGCACCCTGGAGACCGATGTCGGCGCGGAGGTCTATCAGCGTCTGGTGACCGAGTTCCTGGCGCAACTGCCGGTCTACCTCGTCGAGCTCAACGTCGCTCTCACGGCCGGGGACACCGCCGGCGCCCGCTACGTCGCACACCAGATCAAGGGCAACGCACTGAGCTTCGGCGCGGTACGGCTCGACGGACTGGCCGAGCGGATGCTGCGCACCGGCAAGGATCAGTGGGACCTCCTCCGGTTGCTGGCCGCGGAACTCGGCAACGAGGTCGAGGCACTTCAGCAGGTGCTCGGTCGTCCGGCATCTGCCGGCTGACCAGCGGCGTAGCTGCTAGCCGGGTCCGCCTCCCGACAACTCCCGAACGGCGAAGCGAGCATCCGGGCTGCCCTTGGTCAACAACCCGATCAGCGCCTCACCGGCTTCGCCCAGGCCGGCCGCACCGAGGGCGGACAGGCCGTCGAGTACGAACACCGCGCTCGTCGTTGACCCCGTGATCCGGGTGCGCGCGCACTGCCGCCAGTTCCACCGCCGACAGGTGACGCCGAAGTCGTCGCGCCACACGACCTCACCCGGGCTCGGGTGCTCCACCGCCTCGGCCCCGTCGCTGGTGGTGTCGAACGTCTCCTCGCCGGTGGCCCGGACCAGCCTGGCCGGCCCGACGTAGCCGGCCCAATCCTCGCCGCCGATCGGCAGGAGATGGGTCACCGACACCGCGTTGTAGGCGTCGGTGACCCGATCGATGCGGGGCAGCCCGCCGTCCACTCGGCGCAGCAGGGCTTCGACGCTGGGCCGGGTGCGCTGAGGCTTGGCGCCGAAAGCGCGGTACGCCTCCCGCCACTGCTGCACCTGATCGAGCGCGTCCGGTGCCCGGCCGGCAAGCAACTCACCGGCCCGGGCTTCGGCAGCCTTGAGCATGTCGTCGCTGACCGCGTCACTCGGGCCGGGGCGGAGATCCTGGGCGACGATGAGAAGTGCGGAGTAGTCGGGGCGCAACTCGTGCACCGAAGGCTCGATCGATGCTGCCGCGAGCCACGAGTGGGCGTCGGCGGTGCCGTCCGTGGCAGCCCGGGAGTCGGTCATCACGGCACCTTAGGGCACGTCGCGCTCCCCGCCACGGCACCTGTATAGTCATGCATTCGGATGCATAAGAGGAGTGTGGCATGGGTCTGCAGGTGGCGGTGGCCGGCGCGAGCGGTTTCGCCGGTGGCGAGCTGCTGCGGCTGTTGACCGGCCACCCGGACTTCGAACTGGGCGCGATCACCGGCAATTCGGCGGCCGGCCAGCCGGTACGCGACCTGCACCCGCACCTGCCAGCGCTGGCCGGCCGACTGTTCGCAGCAACCGAGCCGGCGGCGTTCGCGGACGCGGACGTGGTGTTCCTCGCCCTTCCGCACGGCGCTTCGGCGCCCCTGGTCGCTGAGCTGCCGGCCGCAGCACGGGTGGTCGACCTCGGTGCCGATCACCGGCTGGCCGATCCGAACGCGTGGGCGCGGTGGTACGGCGGCGCACATGCCGGCGCCTGGCCGTACGGGCTGCCCGAGCTGCCCGGTGCGCGCGAGCTGATCCGAGACGCGACCGGAGTGGCCGTGCCCGGCTGCTACCCGACGGCCGTGGCCCTCGGGCTTGCCCCACTGCTTGCTGCGGAACTCATCGAGCCGGAGGACATCGTCGTCGTTGCCACCAGCGGCATCAGCGGCGCGGGACGGGACCGGGGCGGACCCACGGCAGCGGAGTCGATGGGTGACGCGTCGGCCTACGGTGTCGGCGGAGGGCACCGGCATATACCCGAGATGACCCAGACCCTCGCGCGCGCCGCGGGCACCGGTGTCTCCCTCTCGTTTACTCCGGTGCTCGCTCCGATGCCGCGCGGAATCCTTGCGACCTGCACCGCAGTCATGACCAACGGCACCGACGCTGGGGCGCTGCGCTCGGCCCTGGCCGCTGCCTATGACGCCGAGCCATTGGTGCACCTGCTCGCCGAGGGCACATGGCCGCACACCGCTGCCACCGTGGGCTCGGCGGCGGCGCACCTGCAGGTGGCCGCCGACCACGACAGCGGTCGGGCGGTCGTCGTCGTCGCCCTGGACAACCTGGGCAAGGGCGCAGCCGGGCAGGCTGTCCAGTGCGCGAACATCATGCTGGGACTACCGGAGACCGCGGGCCTGAGCGCTGCGGGGGTGGCGCCGTGAGCATCACCTGGCCGCAAGGGTTCCGCGCGGCCGGAGTCGCTGCCGGGCTGAAGTCATCCGGCGCGCCCGACGTCGCTCTGGTCGTCAACGACGGGCCGCTGGACAGCGCCGGCGGAGTCTTCACGAGCAATCGGGTCAAGGCCGCCCCGGTGCTGTGGTCGCAGCAGGTGCTCGCTGCCGGCCGGCTGAGTGCAGTGGTTCTCAACTCCGGCGGCGCCAACGCCTGCACCGGAAGCGCCGGCTTCGCTGACACACATGCCACCGCCGAACGGGTGGCCGAGCGGCTGGCCATCGGTGCGGGCGAGGTGGCCGTGTGCTCGACCGGTCTGATCGGTGAGCCGCTGGCGATGATGTCGCTGCTGGCAGGAGTCGACGCCGCGGCGAAGCAGTTGTCCCCCGACGGGGGACCGGACGCGGCGACCGCCATCCTGACCACCGACACGGTCACGAAACAGGCCGTTGTCGCGCACGAGGGCTGGTGCATCGGTGGCATGGCCAAAGGCGCGGGCATGCTGGCTCCCGGGCTCGCCACGATGCTCGCGGTGCTGACGACGGATGCCGCGGTCGATCCGGCCGAGTGCGAGCGCGCCCTGCGCGCCGCCACCGCCGTGACGCTGGACCGGGTCGATTCCGACGGCTGCATGTCCACCAACGACACGGTCCTGCTGCTGGCCAGCGGGGCCAGCGGGGTCCGGCCGGACCCGGCAGATTTCGATCGCGCGGTCGAGCAGGTCTGCGCGCAATTGGCCCGGGCGCTCGTCGCGGACGCGGAGGGGGCCAAGCACGACATCGCGGTGACGGTCGTCGGTGCTGCCGACGAGGCCGATGCGCTGGTCGCTGCCCGGGCGGTCGCTCGCAGCAACCTGCTCAAGTGCGCCGTCTTCGGCGGCGACCCGAACTGGGGACGCGTGCTCGCCGCGGTCGGCACCACGACCGCCTCGTTCGAGCCCGACGATCTCGACGTCACGATCAACGGCGTCAAGGTCTGTGTCGCGTGTGCGCCCGGCGAACCCCGCGAGTTGGTCGACCTCTCCGGCCGCTCGGTCGAGATCGTCGTCGACCTGCATGCCGGGGAGCGGGCGGTCACGGTGTGGACGAACGACCTGACCACGGACTACGTCCACGAGAACTCGGCGTACTCCACATGACCACCAACGTCGACCTCGACCTCGAAGCCGCGCACGGCAAGGCCGCCACCTTGATCGAGGCGTTGCCCTGGCTGGCCCGTTTCTCCGGCCGGACCATCGTCGTGAAGTACGGCGGCAGCGGGCTGGTCGAAGGCACGCTTCGCGCCGCGCTGGCTGAGGACGTCGTGTTGCTGCGCTATTGCGGCATCAAGGTGGTCGTCGTCCACGGCGGCGGGCCACAGGTCACTGCGCACCTGAACCGGCTGGGCGTCGACTCGGTGTTCGCCGGCGGCCTGCGGGTGACCACGCCGGAGACCATCGACGTCGTCCGGATGGTGCTGGTCGGTCAGGTCAACAGCGATGTCGTCGGTGACATCAACGCCCACGGACCGATCGCGGTAGGACTCTCCGGCGAGGACGCGCACCTGCTCACCGCGCGGCGCCGCGGCCCGCAATCGATCAACGGGACTGATGTCGACCTCGGCCTGGTCGGCGACATCGTCGACGTACGCGCCGCAACACTGCACAACCTGCTCGACGAGGGTCACGTCCCGGTGGTGGCCAGCATCGCGCGCAGCGACGACGGCGAGGTGCTCAACATCAACGCCGACTCGGCGGCCGCAGCGCTCGCCATCGCGATCGGCGCCGAGAAACTTGTCGTCCTCACCGACGTCGAGGGGCTGTACGCCGACTGGGACGGGGCGCCGGGCGTCGAGCACGGCCGCGTGGTCAGCCACCTCACCGCAGCAGCGTTGCGCGAGCGGCTGGACGACCTGCACGGCGGGATGGTGCCCAAGATGCAGGCCTGCCTGGCCGCCGTCGAAGGCGGGGTGCCGGCGGCCCACGTCCTTGACGGCCGGGTGCCGCACGCCGTGCTGCTGGAGATCTTCACCGACGCAGGGGTGGGAACGATGGTGACCGCATGACAGCCGATCTGCTGACCGGCTATGCCACGCTCGCCGCGCGCTGGGACGCGGCCGTGCTGCCGACCTACGCCACCCCGGCTGTGGCTCTGGTCCGCGGCCAGGGCGCGCACGTCTGGGACGCCGACGGGCGGGAGTACGTCGACCTGCTCGCGGGCATCGCCGTCAGCATCCTCGGTCACGCCCATCCGGCCGTCGTCGCCGCCGTCAGCCGGCAGGTCGCGACGCTGAGCCACACCTCGAACCTCGCGATCAACGAACCGGCCGTGATCCTCGCCGAGCGGCTGCGCGACCTGACCGGCGACCCATCGGCGCGGGTGTTCTTCGGCAACAGCGGCGCAGAGGCCAACGAGGCCGCGATCAAGTGCGCGCGCCGGGCCCGGCCCGGCCGGCCCCGGCTGGTGGCCGCCGAGGGCGGCTTCCACGGTCGCACCCTCGGCGCGCTCTCGATCACCGGCCAGCCGGCCAAGCGCGCGCCCTTCGAACCCTTGCCCGGGCCGGTGGACTTCGTGCCGTACGGCGACGTGTCCGCGCTGGTTGCGGCGGTCACCAGCGACACCGCGGCGGTGTTCCTCGAGCCGGTCCAGGGCGAAGCCGGCGTACGCCCGGCGCCGCCGGGCTACCTGGAAGCCGCGCGGGATGCCTGCACCGAGTCCGGGGCGCTGCTCGTCCTCGACGAGATCCAGGGTGGCATCGGCCGGGCCGGCGGATGGTTCAGTCATCAGGTCATCGCACCGGGACTGCGTCCCGACCTCGTCACCCTCGCCAAGGGCCTGGGCGGTGGTCTGCCGATCGGCGCCTGCATCGCCTTGGGCGAGACCGCGTCGGCATTCCAGCGCGGTGACCACGGTTCCACGTTCGGCGGCAACGCGGTGTCGTGCGCAGCGGCGTTGGCCGTCCTCGACACCGTCGCCGCCGACGGGTTGCTGGCCCGATCCGCGTCGGCCGGGGAGCACCTGGCCGCCGGCATCGCGGCGCTGGATCACCCCTTGCTCGCCGGCGTCCGGGGCATCGGCCTGTGG
>JBAVXU010000345.1:0-3740 GCA_049698415.1 Mycobacteriales bacterium | reverse complement strand
CCTCTATCCCGCACTCGTCGCGCCGTACTTCGACGCGATCGTGGTCGGCGATGCCGAGGGCAGTGTCGGCCGTGTCTACGCCGACTTCGTCCGCGGCCACCTGGAGCCGATCTACGTTTCTGCGCCGTACGACCCGGCGGCGGTGCCAGTGCCGCGCTTCGACCTGGTCGCCACCAAGCAACTGGTGCCGTTCTCGCTCGAGGTGACCCGGGGGTGCCCGTTCAGCTGCAACTTCTGCGTGCTCAGCGCGATCGGCACGCGCCACCACGTACGCCCGGTTTCTCTGGTGATGCGCGACCTGCGGGCGGCGCGGGCGATGCTGCGCCACCTCGTCCCCGTTCATCAACGCCGTGTCGTGCTGTTCATGGACAACAACATCGGCGGAAACCTGGCCTACCTGCGCGAACTGTGCGCGGCCCTGGAAGGAAGCGGGTTGCGCTGGGGCGGTGCGCTGACGTTCAACGTCATCGCCGACCCGGCCAACGTACGGATGCTCTCGCGGGCCGGTGCGCGGGTGCTTTTCGTCGGGCTGGAGAGCTTCAACCCGCTGGCTCTGGCCGACATGGGGAAGTTCCAGAATGTGGTGGAGAGCACCCAGCGGGTGCTGGCCGACTGCCGGCGCAACGGCATCCACATCGTGTCCGGGCTGATGCTCAACCCCACGATCGACGACCGCGCCTACATCGACTCGGTGCCCCAGCACCTGACCGACTGCGGCTTGCGCGTGCCCAGTTTCGTCTCGTTCGAGGCGCCGATCCCCGGCACGCCGAACTTCCTGGCGTTGGCAGCGCAACCGACACCCGCGCTCCTGCCGGGTGCCTACCTGCGCGACTTCACCGGCTACACGCTGGTGACCCGGCCGCAGCGGGAGACGGTCGCGGACTTCGTCGGCGGTTATCTGTGGCTCAACCGGACGGTGTACGCGGGCCGGCGTCGGGTGGCGGCCCTCGCGCATGACGTACCACCACTGTTCGCGCGCGGCTTCGTGTCGACCGCGCTGGCCGAGACCTTCGACACCAGCCGACGGCGCTGGCGGCAGGACCCGGGTCGCACCTTCGTCGCGGGTACGGACACCCCGCCCCCCGAGGACGGCAGCGTGCCGCTGACCGATGCCGACTTCGACTCCGAGCAGCACCGCGCCGCCGTGATGGACCCCTGGCTGGTCACCGACGAGGTCGGCCGGGTGCTGCCGCAGTGGCTGGAGCCGGTGAAGACGTTCGGCAAGCGCGGCCGGATCTCACCGGCCGCCCTCGACCTGGCCGAGTACAGCTAGCGGCTGGAGGGCCGGCGCTCGGTCAGACCGGCCAGTCGGAGGGCTCGGCGGTGAGGACGTACTTGGTGTCGAGGTACTCCCGGATCCCTTCCGCGCCACCTTCGCGGCCGATGCCCGACTGCTTGACGCCGCCGAACGGGGCGGCCGCGTTGGACACGACGCCGACGTTGAGGCCCATCATCCCGGTGTCGAGCGCGTCGATCATCCGCTGCCCGCGAGCCAGGTCGCGGGTGTAGACGTAGCTCACCAGGCCGTAGACCGTGTCGTTGGCCATCGACACCGCCTGCTCCTCGGTGCCGAACGTGCTGACGGCGACGACCGGGCCGAAGATCTCGGTGTCGAGCAGTTTGCTTCCGTCGGCGACGTTGCTGAGAACGGTGGGTTGCACGAAGTAGCCGGGCCCGTCGACCTTGCTGCCGCCCGTGCACAAGGTCGCTCCGCGGGCAACGGCGTCGTCGACGAGTTCGGTGACCTTGTCGACCGCATCGGGATTGATCAGTGGGCCGATGCTCACGCCGTCATCGGTGCCGGCGCCCACCTTGAGGTCCTTGACCTTGGCCGTGATGCGCCGGACGAACTCCTCGGCGACGTCTTCGTGTACGAGGAATCTGTTGGCGGCAGTGCAGGCCTGCCCGATGTTGCGGAACTTCGCCTTCATCGCGCCGTCGACCGCACTGTCGAGGTCGGCGTCGTCGAAGACCACGAACGGCGCGTTGCCGCCGAGCTCCATCGACGTACGCAGGATCCCGCCGGCCGCCTGACCCAGCAGCGTGCGGCCGACCTCGGTCGAGCCCGTGAAGCTCAGCTTGCGCAGCCGCGGATCGCCGATGATCGCCTCGGTGATGGCCTTGGGGTTGGTCGTCGTCACGACGTTGACGACACCAGGGGGCAGGCCGGCTTCGACGAGCAGCCGTACAACGTAGAGCGTCGTGAGCGGGGTGAGCGCTGCCGGCTTCACCACCACGGTGCACCCGGCGGCCAGTGCCGGTGCGATCTTGCGGGTCGCCATGGCGAGCGGGAAGTTCCAGGGCGTGATGAGGTAGCTCGGTCCGACCGGCCGGTTCGTGACGATCATCCGCCCGGTGCCCTCCGGTGGAATCCCGTAGTGGCCGGTGATGCGCACCGCCTCCTCGGCGAACCACCGGAGGAACTCCGCGCCGTAGGTGACCTCGCCCTGCGACTCGGCCAGCGGCTTGCCCATCTCCAACGTCATCAGCAGCGCGACCTCGTCGCGGTGCCGGATCACCAGGTCGAACGCCCGGCGGAGAATCTCGCCGCGGGCGCGGGGGGCGGTCTGCGCCCAGTCCTTGGCGGCATCCGACGCGGCGTCCAGCGCCAGCTTGCCGTCATCGCCGGTGGCGTCGGCGACCTCGACCAGCGCCTTGCCGGTCGCCGGGTTGTCCACCGCGAACGTCGCGCCGGAACTGGCCGGGACCCACTTCCCGCCGATGAAGAGGCTGTCGGGCACGTTGGCGAGCAGATCGGCCTCGTTGTGTTGTCCCACGGCTTCACGACCTCCGTCCACCAGCGATCCGCACTGGGTCAGCTCTGCGGCCCCCACCGTACGTCGCTGCCGCGCGCCCCGCCGTCCGGCCGGTCGCCGCGAAACAGCGGGGTGACGTACCGCACCATCAAACTCGCCCAGGTCAGGTGGGTCAGCATCGGTGCCTGAACACCGCCGGTGGCCCGTCGTTGCAGGCCGAACAGGGTGCCCATGGCGGCGGCGGCCAGCACGAGCGCGGGGTTTCGTGTCGCCGCGGTCGTCAGGGTGTAGACCGCCGTCGAGGTCGCCACCGGATGCTTCTCGCCGACGGCGGAGTAGACCGCACCGCGGAAGAACACCTCCTCGGCCGCCCCGTTGGCCAGGGTCGTGAGGAGGACCAACGGGGTCGATCCCCGGTCGGCGTAGCTGAGCACGTCACGCAGCGCACCGTCGAGCACCGGGATGCGACGGGCCGCCAGTGCCGCGGCGTAGCACAAGCCGAATGCTCCCGCTCCGATCGCGATCGGAGTGAGGACGGGCCGGCGGGGACTGCGGCCCGATCGGCCCAGATGCAGCGGACCCGAGGCGACGCCCCCGACGGCCCAGACACCTGCAGCGGCCAACGTCGCTGCGTAGAACTCCTTCGAGTCGGGTTCGGTGGCGAAGGACAGGCCGAGCAGTCCCGTTCCGGCCACCGAAACGCCGGCGACGATCCGCCGGCGCCGAGCACGTGCCGACGCAGTCTCCCTGCGAACGCGCGGCATCAGCGCTCCCGCTTCGCCCTGGCGCGCTCGCCGAGGGCCAGCAACACGGCCTGGTCGTAGTCCATCGGCTCGAACGGGATGAGCTTGCGGATACTGTCGTCGCGTACGACGACCTCGTTGCTCATGGAGTCGATCAGCGAACGGCCGGTCTGGGTGTCGACGCTGGTGACGAGAGCCAGCCACCGCGCGGACAGGCTCGGGGTGAGCAGTGGCACCGGCA
>JBAVXU010000344.1:0-2911 GCA_049698415.1 Mycobacteriales bacterium | reverse complement strand
CCCCAGCGGCGGCCCAGCCTGGAGCCGGTTACGATTCTGGGGTTCCGTACCTGACAGCCGGGTCGACCGGGGGGCAGCAGCAACTGTTCGGCGACCAGTCCTGGAAGTGGCTGCTGCTCGGACCATTGACGGGGTGACGGGTCAAGAAGGGACCAGCATGAGCGACACCACGGCTCGGTGGCGCTCTGCCCAGGCTCTGTTGCCGGTGGCGCTGCTGGTGCTCGTCGCTGCTCTCGTCGTGGCGGCCGTGCTGCTCGGCCTGCCGCTGATCAAGGGTCACCGGGCCGACGCGGCGCGTACCGAGGCCATGCATGCGGCCCGCCAGGAGTCGATCAACCTGGTCACCCTGGACTTCAACCGCGTCGATGCCGACATCGCCAACGTCCTTGCCGGTGCGACGGGTGACTTCCGGGACCAGTACTCCAAGGACGCCGACCGGGTGAAGAAGGTCGTCAAGGACAACAACGTCCGCTCCACCGGCTCCGTCCTCGAGTCCGGCGTGGTGACCTCCGACACCGACTCCGTCACGGTGCTCGTCGTCGTCGACAGCACGGTGCGGAACAAGGCCAATACGAAGGGCCAGCTGCGGCACTACCGCATGCAGCTGGAGATGTCGCGGGTGGGCGGGCACTGGCGAGCCAGCAGCCTGCAGTTCGTCACCTGAGCCAGCGCTACCGAAAGGATCCGAGTGCCCCGCCCAGCACCGCGCAAGGCCGCCCGCCAGCCCGGCGGCCCTTCGCCGCGCCGGCGTCCCGTTGCCGGTACGCGGGCTCGCCGGCCTTCCGACGTGCCGGGTGAGGATGACGCGACGGGCTCGACCAGCGAGGCCGTCGCCGATCGGCCAGCGGACGCGCCGAGTGACACCGCTCCGATAACGCCCCCCAAGCCCAGGCCCGGTCCCCGGCCCCGCACGCGTTCTGCACCGCCGAGCGTTCGCGAGACCACCTCGCGGCCGGCGTTGCGACTGCCCAGCAGGGTCCTGCCCGCCCTGATCGCCGTGACCGTCCTGCTCGCCGCACTGGTCGGGGTGATCGGCTGGTTCTACTGGCAGCAGACTCAGGTCGACTCCGCACGGACCGACGGTCTGGCCGCCGCCCGCGCGCACGCGGCGACGATCCTGTCCTACGACTACCGGCACATCGATGCCGACATCGCCAAGGGCAAGGCCGCGACGACCGGCAAGTTCCGCGAGGAGTACTCCCAGACGACCTCGACCGTCGTGAAGCCCACCGCCGTGCAGTACAAAGCGATCGTGCAGGCCCAGGTCAGGGTCGCGTCGGTCCGGTCGGCCAGCCCTGACCAGGTCGTTGTGCTGCTCTTCGTCAATCAGACGACGACCAGCACCCGGGTCACCGGCCCCAAGGTCGACCAGAGCCGCGTACGCATGACCCTGGAAAAGCACGGGGACCGCTGGTTGGTGTCCAAGATTGACGCCTTATGAGCGCACAGCCGATAATTTCGCCTGCCCGGAGTCGCATCAGACCCTTGACGGATCGCATCTTGGGAGTCACGCTCGACGGCAGATGACCTCGGTCCTAGTGGTCGCCTCGACAGCGGTGTGCCTCACGGCTACACTGCTAGTTTGCGTTGCCCCCTGATTTCGTGCCCGCTTGACGCGGGTCGTTCAGGCTGCGCGCGATTCTCGTCGTAGCGGTTTAGCGCTCTTAGAAGGTCTGGAAGGACGCATGTTGGCAGGCTCCCGTTCCGTTAAGACCACCGATCCCCAAACCACAGCCCTCAATCCGGGTGGCGCCCGCAGGGTGTCATTCGCCAAGATCCGCGAGCCGCTCGAGGTCCCCGACCTCCTCGCGTTGCAGACCCGGTCCTTCGACTGGCTGGTCGGCAACGAGGGCTGGCGCGAGCGCAACACCAACGACCCGACCGCCCGGGCCGGCCTCGAAGACATCCTGCTGGAGATCTCCCCGATCGAGGACTTCTCCAGCTCAATGTCGCTGTCCTTCTCCAACCCGCGCTTCGAAGAGGTCAAGGCGCCGGTCGAGGAGTGCAAGGAAAAGGACCTGACCTACGCGGCCCCGCTGTTCGTCACCGCGGAGTTCACCAACAACACCACTGGCGAGATCAAGAGCCAGACCGTGTTCATGGGCGACTTCCCGATGATGACCCCCAAGGGCACCTTCATCATCAACGGCACCGAGCGGGTGGTCGTCTCCCAGCTCGTGCGCTCGCCGGGCGTCTACTTCGACAAGCAGCCCGACAAGACCTCCGACAAGGACGTCTCCAGCTGCAAGGTCATCCCGAGCCGTGGCGCCTGGCTGGAGTTCGACGTCGACAAGCGCGACACCGTCGGCGTACGCATCGACCGCAAGCGCCGCCAGGGTGCCACCGTGCTGCTCAAGGCCCTCGGCTGGAGCGAGGACCGCATCCGCGAGCACTTCTCCTGGTCGGAGAGCATGCTGGCGACGCTCGAGAAGGACCACTTCGAGGGCCAGGACGACGCGCTGCTCGACATCTACCGCAAGCTGCGGCCGGGCGAGCCGCCCACCCGCGAGAGCGCGCAGACCCTGCTCGACAACCTCTTCTTCAACGCCAAGCGCTACGACCTGGCCAAGGTCGGCCGCTACAAGGTCAACAAGAAGCTCCAGCTGAGCCTGCCGACCACCCAGGGCACGCTCACCGAGGACGACATCGTCCGGACGATCGAGTACGTCGTGAAGCTGCACGAAGGCCAGGAAGGCTTCGAGGCCGACGACATCGATCACTTCGGTAACCGCCGGCTGCGCACGGTCGGTGAGCTGATCCAGAACCAGGTGCGGGTCGGCCTGTCCCGGATGGAGCGGGTCGTCCGCGAGCGGATGACCACCCAGGACGTCGAGGCGATCACGCCGCAGACGCTGATCAACATCCGGCCCGTCGTCGCCTCCATCAAGGAGTTCTTCGGCACCAGCCAGCT
>JBAVXU010000343.1:0-3056 GCA_049698415.1 Mycobacteriales bacterium | reverse complement strand
GAGCTCGGTTGTCGCGGCCGGATCGGTGGGCGACAGGCTCATCGCAGCGGTCCTGCTTCGGGGAAGTGGCAGGCCACCTGCTGGGCGCCCCCGTCGCGGCTGACCAGCGCCGGCTCCTCCGTGGCGCACTTGTCCTGCGCCTTCCAGCACCGGGTCCGGAACCGGCATCCCGACGGCGGGTCGAGCGGAGTCGGCACGTCACCGGTCAGCCTGATCCGGCCGGCCGTACCCAGCTGGGTGACGTCCGGGACAGCCGACAGGAGCGCCCGGGTGTACGGATGCTGCGGGCGTTGGTAGATGTCGGCCTGGTCGCCGATCTCGACGATCTTGCCGAGGTACATCACGGCTACGCGCTGGCAGAAGTTGCGTACGACGGCGAGATCGTGGGCGATGAAGACGAACGCCAGGCCGAGGTCGGACTGCAACTGCCGCAACAGGTTGATCACCTGCGCCTGGATCGAGACGTCGAGTGCAGAGACCGGCTCGTCGGCGATGATCAGCTTGGGTCCGACAACCAGCGCGCGGGCGATCCCGACCCGTTGGCGCTGCCCGCCGGAGAACTCGTGGGGGTATCGGTTGTAGTGCTCGGGGTTGAGCCCGACGGTCTCCAGCAGTTCCTGCACGCGCTTCTTGACACCACCCGGCGGGCGGATCCCGTTGACCTGCAGCGGCATCGCGACGATGCGACCGACCGTGTGCCGGGGATTCAGCGACGCGTACGGGTCCTGGAAGATGATCTGCAGGTCGTGTCGCAGCGGCCGCAGGTCACGCCGCCGCAGGTGGGTGATCTCGCGTCCGCCGAACACGATCCGGCCGGCCGTCGGCTCGAGCAGCCGGACCAGCATCCGCCCGGTCGTGGTCTTGCCGCAGCCAGACTCACCGACCAGGCCCAGCGTCTGCGCCTCATCGACCGCGAAATCCAGCCCGTCGACGGCGCGAACCGACCGGCCGCGCGTGCGCAGGCCGCCTCGTACCGGGAAATGCTTGGTCAGCCCCTCGACCGTGAGCAGCGGTTCGGCGCTCACGAGGTGACTCCGGCGCTGGCGATGTCCTGGTCGTACAACCGCTTGCGCTCCTTCTCGGGCAGGTGGCAGGCGACGAGATGACCTGCCTCCCGGGTCGCGCGCAGGTCGGGAACGTCGGTACGCGATCGCTCGCCGTTGAGGTCGGCGTAGCGGCAGCGCGGGTGGAAGGCGCAACCGGCAGGCAGGTGGATCATGCTCGGCGGGTTGCCGGGGATCGGGACCAGATCGGCGGCGGTGTCGGCGTGCAGCGATGGCACGCTGGCGAGCAGACCCCAGGTGTAGGGATGTTGCGGGCGGCGCAACACCTGCTCGGCACTGCCGTGTTCGACCGCCCGCCCGCCGTACATCACGAGCACATCGTCGGCGACCTGGCTGACCACACCTAGGTCGTGGGTGATCAGCATGATCGCCGAGTGGAACTCCTGCTGCAGGTCCGCGAGCAGGTCGAGGATCTGTGCCTGCACGGTGACGTCGAGCGCCGTGGTCGGCTCGTCGGCGATCAACAGGTCGGGATCGTTGATCAGAGCCATCGCGATCATCGCCCGCTGGCGCATCCCGCCGGAGAACTCGTGGGGGTACTCATCGACGCGTCGTTGCGGTTGCGGAATGCCGACCCGTCCCAGCATGTCGATGGCCCGCCGGCGCGCTTCGGCCCGTCCGGCCTGAGGATGGTGGACGACGTAGGCCTCGGCGATCTGCCTTCCGACCTTGTAGTACGGGTGCAGTGCCGAGAGCGGATCCTGAAAGATCATTGCCACATCGCGACCACGCAGTGGGCGGATCTCGTCGTCGGCAAGACCGACGACGTCACGACCGGCGACCGTGATCGCGCCGGTGATCGAGGTCCGGCGGGGATTGTGCAGACCGAGGATCGCCAGCCCGGTCACGCTCTTGCCGGAGCCTGACTCGCCGACGATGCCCAGCGTGCGGCCGCGCTCGATCTGGAACGACAGCGCGTTGACTGCGCGTACGACACCGTCTTCGGTGTCGAACGCCACCGTCAGGTCGCGCACCTGAAGGTAGGGCTGCGCGGAGTCATCCATGCAGTGACCTGGCCCGTCCTGCCGATTGCTGGGTCCGGGCACTGTATCCGGCTCGAAAAACTCAGCCGCTGATGATGACCGGCCCGCACGACACGGCCAGGGTGAGCCGCGAGGACCCGGGTGGATACACCGCCCACATCCGGATCAACTCGTCGAGCGGCAGCGTGTTGGAAATGACCCGCAGCGGCTCCCGCATCGCCTCGAGGCCGCTGCCGGCGATCTGGGGGTAGGCGGCCTCGGCTGCTGCAAATCGGGACGCCGTCAGCACCGGTTCGACATGCAGCGCCAGCGCAGTCGCCGCGAGCAGTTGCTGGGCGACCAGGTCCGACGGGCCGCCGAACGCGATCAGATAGTGCAGGTTCAGGGCGATCCGCGGCCGTTGGGTCGGATCGTCGCCGGCGACCCGAGCCGGCAGCGCGTTGGCCGCGAGTGAGGGATCACTGGTGACGCGATAGAGGTGGACCACAGCCGCCGTGTCCGCGCCGCCGGCATCGAGCGGACCAGTCGTGACCAACGGCCGCGGGGTGAGGCCGCAGCCGTCGACGGCTTCCTGGACGATCGTCGCCAGTGCCGCGGTCACCGCAGGCAGGGCGAGAGCACTGCTCACGTGTCAACTCTCTCAGATCTCGTGCAGGATCCGGTTGTCCCGCAGGTCGAGCGTCGCGATTCCGTCGAGTTCGTACGAGCCACCACCTGGTGCTGGCAGACCGGTCGGCTCCGACTGTCCGGGGCCCTGTGCCCGCTGGTGGCCGTTGGATCGCGCATGAATGAGGACCGCGTCGACGGTGCGGTCGTCGCCGAAGTACGCGCCGCAGGCCGTCCCCCCCGTCATCCCTCGAGTTCGACCGGCAGCGGACGAGCGTGCACGACCACGAGTCGGGTCACCGCACGGGTGAGCGCGACGTAGACCCGCCGCAGACCCGCGACCTCGGCCTCCACGATATCGGCCGGCTCCACCACGATGACGGAATCGAACTCCAGGCCCTTG
>JBAVXU010000342.1:0-12355 GCA_049698415.1 Mycobacteriales bacterium | reverse complement strand
CGGTGCCGATGCCCGGCGCGGGCGGCGGTGGCAGGACGGCGGTGTCCCCGCTCGTGACCGGGATCCACCACAGCCAGTCCAGTGGCACCGGTGGCCACGACGGGTCCGGCCGGAAGCCAGGCGGTGGCACCCAGCCCGGCGGAGGCGGTGGCCAGCCCGGCGGTACGTTGAACCGCATGCCATCGGGTGCTCCGGTCGAGTCGGTCGGCCTGGTCACGCGTGCCCCCACGGTTGCCGGGTCTGGCTTGCCCAAGCCTGCCACCTCGCCCGGACCGTCAGGAGCCCCGAATGTCAAGGAGAGGCGGTCCGGATGGTCAGAAGACGGGAATGATGTCCTCGGGCGTGATGTCGGTGACGTCGACGCCGGATATGTCCAGCTCGGGAATCGCGGGAAACTCGATTCCCCAACGCTCGACGATCGCGCGCACCTTGGCCATCGCGACCCGCCAGTTGTCCGCCTGCTCGTCGTAGCTGAGGACGCCGAGGCCCGCGTCGCGGGCGTGGTCGATCAGCACGCGGTGGTTGGCGAGGAAGTACGGCGGGAGGTCCCAGAACTGGTCGGGCGGCTCCCACAGGATCATGGACAGGAAGACGAAGCCGGCCCGCAGCTGGCGGGTGATCAGCGTGCGGTGCTCGTCGGACAGGCCCGGCCATTCCTTTTCCAGGATCGTCATGCAGATCAGCAGGTGACGGCTCTCGTCCCGGCCGATCCGCTTGAACACCTCTTGGAAGACCGGATGGGTGCTCCCGGTCGCCATCATCCGGAACAACGTGGATGAGGCGACCTCGCCCATCATGAACGACGTGAAGAGCACCGCCATGGGGTACTTGCCGATGGAGCTGTTGTAGCCCTGCCAGTAGCGCCCGCCGTTGTGATAGAGCCACGCGATGTTGTTGTGCGCGGCACGCTCGAGGTCGTCGCGCGGCTCCCAGGACAGTGGTCCGCCCGGCCACAACTTCTCGATAGCGCGCTGGCAGCACTCCTCGTGATTCATCTCGTCACGGGTGATCGAGAAGAAGCACTTGCGTACGGGGTCCTCCTCGTGCACCTCGAACGAGTGGATGGTCGCCCGGGCGAAGACAGCCGGACCGCTGGCGTCGAAGTTCGCCAGCAGCGCCCACCAATACATCATCCCGAGCCGCTGCTCGCGGGTGAAGTCCTCAGCCTTGAGCTCGTCCCAGGGCAGATCGGCTGGATTCCACAGCATCTGCTTGGACTTCTCGTAGATGTCGGCCAGCTTGGGAGTCTCGACCCGCCACTCCATCGGATAGATGTTCGGCTGCGGCACGGCCGGAGCCGGCCAGAAACCGCCTTGGGGAATGGTCACGTCCATGTGGCTGGCTCTCCTCAGCGGGCGCCCCGTGACACCCAGCCTGCAGTATTACATCTCGCAACAGCGTTGATCCGCGGGCGTCACAGCCCGGGGTCGAGTCCCAACGCGTTCGGCACCGGCATTCCGCCACCGCGTACGACCACTCGGGCGAAGCCGGCGGCCAGTTCATACAGCCGTCCGGTGGAGTACTGACCGAGCGCGCGCCACGGGGCGGCCGACAGGTCGTCGGTGCGCGCCTCGACGTCGTGGTGGATGGCCAGGCCGGTGCTGTTGACCATGCCGGTCTCGTTGAGCCAGCCGCGTGCTGTGAGCCGGTTGGCCGCGCTTGCCCACTCGCGCTCGCTCCACCCACGCTCGGCGCGCAGCATGTCCGCGGAAGGGCCGCCGGAGGCGTAGAGCATGACGTGTGACTCGCAGGGGCGGATGTCGCGGGCCACCAGGCAGGCGACGTGGGCATCGCCGCGGGACTCGCGCAGAATCGTGCTCGCCAGCCAGAGCACCAGGTGCGGCTCGGCCGGCCAGCGCAGGGAGGAGTTGGCGGCGGCCAGCGGCCGGCCTGCGGTGAAAGCCGACTCGGCGGCGACCCGGGCGAGTTCGGCAGCCTCTTCCATCTCGGGGCTCTCGCAGCGCTCACCGAGCAGCCGGCGCAGGGCGATGTCCGCACCGGACAGCCGCGCCACGATGAGCAGGTCGGGATGCGCGAGGTTCCAGACGGCGGGAATGGCCTCGGCCACCATGTCGGGGTGGTATCCGTAGAACGTCGCCGTCACCAACTCTTTGGAAGCCGCACCCAGCGGTGCGGCACGACAGGCGAAATAGCTCATGTGTTTGCCGCGGAGGCCGAGCGCTTCTGTCGCGAATTGGGTTTCCGGTGTGTAGTAAGTCACTGCGTGTAACGGCTCCAACACCTGCCACATTCGCCGCGAGACGGTACGCAGGTCTCGCGACAGCAGGGACAGATCCGAACTCAGCTCAGCAGCCGATCCGGGCAACCCGAGCACAACGCCGGGACATAGACACTCCAAGGACTAAAAACGGGCTCGCTCTGTGTACATCCCCCATTCAGCCCGTAGAGCGTCGCATATTTCGCCGAGACTGGCCTCCGCACGTACGGCATCGAGCATGGCGGGGATGACGTTGTCGTCCGTACGCGCGGCCGCGACCATCCGGGCCAGGGCGTCGTTGACGTCGGCCTGCCGCCGCTCGACCCGCCGGACCGCGAGTTCGCGTTTCTGCTCGTGCTCGACCTCGTGGCTGACCCGCAGGATCTCCAGCGGCTCCTCGACGGTCTTGGTGTGGCAGTTGACGCCTACCACCTTCTTGTCGCCCTTCTCGACGGCGAGTTGATAGGCGAACGCTGCCTCGGCGATCTCGGCCATGAACCAGCCCTCGTCGATGCCGCGCAGCAGGCCGGATGTCATCGTGCCGTCGGAGCCCATCTCACGGATCCGGGTGAAGATCTCCTCGGCCTGCCGTTCGAGCTCGTCGGTGAGTTGTTCGACGTACCACGACCCACCGAGCGGATCGGCGACGTTGACGACACCGGTCTCCTCCATGATCACCTGCTGGGTACGCAGGGCGATCTCGGCGGCCTTCTCCGACGGCAGCGCCAGCACCTCGTCGAGGGCGTTGGTGTGCAGCGAGTTCGTCCCAGCGAGCACCGCCGCCAGTGCTTCGACGGTCGTCCGCACGATGTTGTTGTCGGGCTGCTGCGCGGTCAGCGAGACCCCGGCTGTCTGAGTGTGGAACCTCAGCCACTGCGCACGCTCGGTCTTGGCGCCGTAGACGTCGCGCATCCAGCGCGCCCAGATCCGACGGGCGGCCCGGAATTTCGCGATCTCTTCGAAGAAGTCGATGTGTGCGTCGAAGAAGAAAGAAAGACCGGGCGCGAACTGCTCGATGTCCAGGCCACGGGAAAGCCCGAGCTCGACGTAGCCGAAACCGTCGGCGAGGGTGAATGCGAGTTCCTGCGCGGCGGTCGAGCCGGCCTCGCGGATGTGATAGCCCGACACCGACAGCGGTTTGTAGGCCGGGATGTTCTCGGCGCAGTACTCCATCAGGTCGCCGATGAGCCGCAGGTGCGGCTCGGGTGGGAACAGCCACTCCTTCTGCGCGATGTACTCCTTGAAGATGTCGGTCTGCAGGGTGCCGTCGAGCTTGGACAGGTCGACGCCCTGGCGTTCGGCGGCCACGAGATACATGCAGAACACCGGCACCGCCGGACCGCTGATGGTCATCGAGGTCGTCACGTCGGCGAGCGGGATGTCGCCGAAGAGCACCTCCATGTCGATGGCGGTGTCGACCGCGACGCCACAGTGGCCGACCTCCCCCAGCGCCCGCGGGTCATCGCTGTCGCGCCCCATCAGGGTCGGCATGTCGAAGGCGACGGACAGTCCACCACCGCCGGAGCGCAGGATCAGCTTGTAGCGCTCGTTGGTCTGGGCGGCGTTGCCGAAGCCGGCGAACTGCCGGATCGTCCAGGTCCGGCCGCGATAGCCGGTGGGATAGAGGCCGCGGGTGTACGGGAACTCCCCCGGCCAGCCGATGCGCTCGAAGCCGTCGTAGACATCACCCGGTCGGGGGCCGTAGACCGGCTCGACCGGCAGCCCGGACAGCGTCGTGAAGTCGGCATCCCGCTTGGCGGCAGCCGCGAAGCGGGCCTCCCAGCGCGCGCGCGCGGCGGCGCTGTCATCCGGCGACGTCACGCGGCCTCCATAGAGCAGGTCTGTAACACTTTTTCCCAGTCTCGCACAGCGCTGTCACAGCGGCAGCCAACTGTCGTGAGACGGCGGGCGCCGTACGATCCGGCGGGTGGACTGGAGCCTGCTCGTCTGTGCCGTCAAGCGGCATGTCACGTACGCCCCCACCGAGCCCGGATTCCGGGAGCAACTGTCGCAGGAGACGAGCACCGGACTGCAATGGCGCTGCCTGCGTTGCGGGCTCCTGGTCGGCGGCCCACCGCTGGGCGCCGGACCGGCCGAGGACGCCCCGCTGATCATGCGCGGACGCCAGTTGCGCGACGCCTTCATCCTGCGCTTCCTCGCCACCGAGCGAGGACTTCGCGGGCTGCTCATCCTGGCGCTGGCCTACGGCGTCTACCGCTTCTCCAGCAGCCAGGCGACGCTGTCGCGGGTGTTCGAGCAGGACCTCCCGCTGCTCAAACCGCTGGCCGACAAGCTGGGTTACAACCTCGAACAGAGCGGGGTCGTGACCGTGTTGCGAACTGCCCTCGAGGCCCGCCACTCGACCCTGGTCCTGCTGACCTTCGGCCTGGTCGCGTACGGGCTGATCCAGGTGGTCGAAGCGATCGGTCTGTGGCTGCTCAGGCGCTGGGGGGAGTACTTCGCGGTCATCTCGACCTCGATCTTCCTGCCACTGGAGATCTACGAACTCATCGAGCGGGTCACCGTGACTCGTGTCCTCGCCTTGACGATCAACGTGGCCGCTGTGATCTACCTGTTGCTCTCGAAGCGACTGTTCGGCCTGCGCGGCGGCAAGCGTGCCTACGATGCGGAGCGGCACAGCGAGTCACTGATCGAGGTCGAGACGGTGGCCGAGGGCCGGCGCTACCGCGGCGAGCGGCAGCCCACCTAGCCCTCAGGTCACCTGGCCCCAGTCCGACTAGCGCAGTCCGTACACATCGATGACGCGGGAGACCAGCCCACTGGTGAGCACGAATCCACTGGAGATCGCGAACCCGTTGCCTGGCGGATAGTCCGCGGCGTACATGGAGACCGACTGGCCCGTCGACGCCAGCAGCGGCTTCGACGCGGGACTCGGATAGACCAGGTCCGCCGCGATGACGGCTTCGCTCGGCGCCGCCGGCCCGATCGCTGCCGACTTCCAGAGCACGCCACCGGTATTCCGGTCGAGGGCGCAGATGGTACGGCCGGCGCACGTGACGTAGACGCGGCTCTTGCCGACCGCGAGCAAGGTTCCACGCTGTGCGGAGGTCCACGTGGTGACACCGGTCGCCGGGTCGAGCAAGGTGACCCACCCGGCCGGACTGCGCGCGAAGACCGCGGTCGCGGTGGCGGCGTCGGTGTCGCCACGCAACTGGCGCCAGTTGCCGTACTTCCGCCAGAGCACGTGACCGTCGGCCAGCGAGAGTGCTTGCAACTGCGCCGGAGAACTGCCGTCGGTGGGGCACTGGGCGATGATCGCCTGGCCGACCACGATGAGCGGATCGGGCGCGCACGCGCTGTTGATCCAGGTGTGAACGCCGGTCCCGGCGTCGTAGGCGTTGAGGCTGCCCGGCTCACCGGAGTTGATGCCCGAGGTGATGATCTTGCCGCCGGTCACGACCATCGCCGCGATCGAGGCGATCCGGTGCTGGCTCCACAACGGTGCCCCGGTGGTCGCATTGAATGCGAACAACGCTCCATTGGGATCGCTGACGGAGACGCAGTCACGGGCGCCGACATAAACCCGGCCATGCACCACGGTCAACGACGAATACCAGAGCGGCGCGTCCGCATCGACTGCCGGCTTCAGCCATTTGCGCTGTCCGTTGGTCACATTGATTGCTGCAACATTCGACCCGAGCATGGTGAACAACGTGGTCCCGACCAGAATCGGACCGGGCTCGATGTAGAAGCCGCACTGGCTGGTGGAATCGGGCGGCAGGGTGATGCCGCGCTTGCGCACCAGGTTGCGCACGGTCGCCGAGGTCAGCGCCGTTTCGTCGGGGTTGCGGTTGCTCATGGCCGCGTTGTAGCCGGCCGCCGGCCAGGATCCCGCCACCTTGAGCGCGTCCGTCGGCTGGGCGCTCGCAGAATCAGCAGCCGCGAGCGGAATCAGCAGCGCCGCGGAAAGAATGGCCACTCCGGCGCTCTTCATGAGCTTCACTGGTGACGCACCAGCGTGGTCAACGGCCGGCCGGGGACACTTTCAACGGATTTGCCATGCTGTGATCGGCGATCGCAGGTCCCCATGTGCGCCTCATTCGTCGAAGTCAGGTAACCCTATTCCGCGAATGACGCACCGGGAGCGTTGCGGCGAGCCGAATGTCAGGTGGCGAGATCCGCCGGCAGTTCGCCGACCAACTTGTCTGCAGCGGTGTACGGATCGGTGGTTCCTGCCACCACCTCGGCGGCCAGTCGTTCCAGCGACGCGCTGCCGTGCACGTCCCGAAACTGCGAGCGCATCGCCGCGACCGCGATGGCCTCGATCTCGGCCGCCGCCCGCGCCTGGCGGCGTCGTTGCAGCTCACCCGAGCTCGCCATCCACTGCCCGTGCTTCTCGATCGCAGCGATCACCTCGTCGGTGCCCTCGGCCCGCGACGCCACGGTGCGGACGATCTCGGGCCGCCAGGCGCCGCGCTCGGAGTGCCGACCGCCCAGCGAGAGCATGTAGCGGAGGTCTCGTACGGTCTGGTCGGCCCCGTCGCGATCGGCCTTGTTGACGACGAACACGTCGGCGATCTCGATCACGCCGGCCTTGGCGGCCTGGATGCCGTCGCCCATCCCGGGCGCGAGCAACAACACGGTGGTGTCGGCGAGCCCGGCGATCTCCACCTCTGCCTGCCCCACGCCGACGGTCTCGACGAAGATCACGTCGCAGCCGGCCGCATCGAGCACGCGTAGCGCCTGCGGAGTCGCCCAGGCCAGTCCGCCGAGGTGGCCCCGGCTGGCCATCGACCGGATGAAGACCCCGTCGTCGGTCGCGTGCTCCTGCATGCGGACGCGGTCGCCCAGCAGCGCGCCACCCGAGAACGGTGACGACGGGTCGACCGCGAGTACGCCCACCCGCACGCCGTTGCTGCGGTAGGCCGAGACCAGCGCAGCGGTCGACGTCGACTTGCCGACCCCGGGGGCGCCGGTGAGACCGATGACCTGTGCCCGCCCGGTGTGCGGCGCGAGCGCGGCGGCCACCTCACGCAGTGCCGGGCTGGCGTCCTCGACCAGGCTGATCAGCCTGGCGACCGCCCGCGCCTCGCCCGTACGTGCCCGCTCGATCAGGTCGGGGACATCGACGCGCTGCCGGGCGGCAGTGGTCACGCGGTGGGTACGCGCAGGATCAGGGCATCGCCCTGGCCACCTCCGCCGCAGAGGGCGGCCGCGCCGATGCCGCCTCCGCGCCGGCGCAACTCCAGGACGGTGTCGAGCACCAGCCTGGCCCCGGACATGCCGATCGGATGCCCGAGTGCGATCGCGCCGCCGTGCGGATTGACGTCGTCCGGGCCGACCGCGAGATCACGCATGGACTGGATGGCCACCGACGCGAACGCTTCGTTGATCTCGATCACGTCGAGGTCGGCGACCGAGATCGCCTCCTTGGACAGCGCATGCCTGATCGCGCTGGACGGCTGGGACTGCAGCGAGTTGTCCGGGCCGGCGACGTTGCCGTGCGATCCGATCTCGGCCAGCGGGGCCAGCCCGAGCTCGGCCGCCTTTGCCGCGGACATCACGACGACCGCGCACCCGCCGTCGGAGATCTGCGACGAGGAGCCGGCCGTGATGGTGCCGTCCTTGGTGAACGCCGGGCGGAGTCGGCTCAGCGACTCGGTGGTGGTGTCGGGGCGGATGCCCTCGTCGTCGGAGATGACGATGGGGTCGCCTCGCCGCTGCGGGACCTCGATCGGCGCGATCTCCTCTTCGAAGATGCCGTTCTTCTGCGCTTGCGCCGCCAACTGATGCGAACGGGCGGCGAACTCGTCCTGCTCCTCACGGCTGATCCCGAGCTTGGCGTTGTAGTGCTCGGTCGACTCGCCCATGGCGATGTGGTCGAACGCGTCGGTGAGCCCGTCGTAGGCCATCGCGTCGAGGACCTCGATCGAGCCGTACTTGTAGCCGCCGCGGGACTTCGGCAACAGGTGGGGTGCGTTGGTCATGGACTCCATGCCGCCGGCCACGACGATGTCGAACTCACCCGCCCGGATGAGTTGGTCGGCCAGCGCGATGGCGTCGAGGCCGGAAAGGCACACCTTGTTGATCGTCAGCGAGGGCACCGTCATCGGGATCCCCGCCTTGACCGCGGCCTGCCGCGACGGGATCTGGCCGGCCCCGGCCTGCAGGACCTGGCCCATGATCACGTAATCGACTTGGTCGCCGGCCAGTCCGGCACGCTCGAGCGCGGCCTTGATGGCGAAGCCACCGAGGTCGGCGCCGGAAAAGTCCTTGAGTCCGCCCAGCAGCCGCCCCATCGGGGTTCGCGCGCCACTGACGATGACCGATCGCGTCACATTCGCCTCCACCAAACTGCCCACCAGCAGGTCGGATGCCAGGATACGTCGCATGACCTTTCCGGTGCTGACCCGCATCGACCACGTCGGCATCGCCTGCCACGACCTCGACGAGGCGATCGCGAGGTACGAAACCCTGTTCGGACTCATCGTGTCCGCACGCGAGACCCACGAGGAGCAGGGCGTTCACGAGGCGATGCTGGTGGTCGCCGGGCCGCCACGCGGCGGTGGTTCGTACGTCCAACTGCTCCAGCCGACCAGCGCCGACTCGCCCGTCGGCCGTTTCCTGGAGCGCCGAGGCGAGGGCATCCACCACGTCGGATACGGCGTCGACGACATCGGCGCCGCGCTGGCCGGGCTGTCCGGGCAGGGTGTCCGCCTGCTCGACGAGCGGCCCCGGCACGGGTCGATGGGCGCCTCGATCGCGTTCCTGCATCCCAAAGACCTGGGCGGCGTGCTCACCGAATTGGTTGAAGGGCCACAGTGATGTCAGCGACCGATGAGATCAGAGCGGCGATCCTGGCCGACGACCTTGCCGCGCTCGGCGGACTCCCCGTCCCCGAGTCCTACCGCGGCGTCGTCGTACGCCGGGACGAGGTCGGCATTTTCGACGGCCAGCAGACCCGCGACAAGGACCCGCGCCGTTCGCTGCACGTGGACGAAGTGCCAACGCCGCAACTGGGGCCAGGCGAGGCCCTCGTCGCCGTCATGGCGAGCGCGATCAACTACAACACCGTGTGGACGGCGATCTTCGAACCCATGTCGACCTTCGGGTTCCTCGAGCGCTACGCGAAGGTGAGCGAGGTCACCCGCCAGCACGACCAGCCCTATCACGTCGTCGGGTCCGACCTGGCCGGCGTGGTCCTGCGTACCGGCGCCGGGGTCAACCGCTGGAAACCCGGTGACGAGGTGGTCGCGCACTGCCTGTCCGTCGAGCTGGAGGATCCGGCCGGGCACAACGACACGATGCTCGACCCGCAACAACGCATCTGGGGTTTCGAGACCAACTTCGGCGGCCTCGCCGAGATCGCGCTCGTCAAGGCCAACCAGCTGATGCCCAAACCGGGTCATCTGAGCTGGGAGGAAGCGGCTTGCCCGGGCCTGGTCAACTCCACTGCCTACCGCCAACTGGTGTCCCACAACGGCGCCGCAATGAAGCAGGGCGACACCGTTCTGATCTGGGGGGCCAGCGGTGGCCTCGGGTCATACGCCACCCAACTCGCCCTCGGTGGCGGCGCGACGCCGGTCTGCGTCGTGTCCAGTCCGGAGAAGGCCGAGCTCGTACGCCGGATGGGCGCTGAGCTGGTCATCGACCGTGCTGCCGAGGACTACCGGTTCTGGGCCGACGAGCGGACGCAGGACCCCAAGGAGTGGAAGCGCTTCGGTCGGCGTATCCGAGAGCTCACAGGCGGTGACGATCCCGACATCGTCTTCGAGCATCCGGGTCGGGAAACCTTCGGCGCGAGCGTCTATGTCGCCCGTCGCGGCGGCACGATCGTCACCTGCGCCTCGACGAGCGGCTATCTGCATGAATACGACAACAGATACCTCTGGATGCAACTCAAGCGCATCATCGGCTCGCACTTCGCCAACTACAGCGAGGCCTGGGCGGCCAACCGGTTGATCGCCAAAGGTCAGATCCATCCGACTCTGTCCAAGACGTATCCATTGGAGGAGACCGGGCAGGCGGCGTACGACGTCCACCGCAATCTCCACCAGGGCAAGGTCGGCGTGCTGTGCCTCGCTCCCAGCGACGACCTCGGGGTGCGCGACCACGCGCTGCGCGAACGCTTGCTGGACAAAATCAATTGGTTCAGGGGCGAGTAGTCGAGCGCGTGCGATCTCTGCTTTGATGAGCCTCATGCCCGACGACTCAAGCCCTTCCTTCCTCGACGGCCGCACCTCCCAGCCCGGCTTCACCATCGTGATGCGCGGCTACGACCGGCACCAGGTCGACCAGCACCTCGATCAGTTCGCCGCTGACCTGCGCGACGAGGTGGCCGCGCGCGAAAACGCCGACCGGCGGGCCGGCGCCCTCGAACGCGAGGTGGGTGCTCTGCGCAAGCGCCTCGCCGAGCTCGACAAGCGCCTCGCCGAAAACGACAAGCCGACGTTGACGGGCATGGGAGCGCGGGTCGAGCAGATCCTGCGACTGGCCGAGGAGCAGGCGAGCGAGGCGCAGGCCAAGGCCGAAGCCGATGCCGAGCAGGTACGCGCCGCCGCCCGCGTCGAGGTGCGTGACCTCAAGGCCAAGGCGCAGGCAGAGGCCGCGGAAGTGCGCGCAGCAGCCGAAAAGGAAGCGAGCAGCGTCCGGGGCGGCATCGACAAGGAGCTCGCCTCACTACGCAACCGGGCCAAGGCCGAGACCGACGAGCTGCGTTCTCGCACGATTCGCGAGACCACACAGCTGCGCACCACTACCGACCACGAGGTGGCACAGCTGCGCTCCACCATCGAGCGCGACGTGGCCGCGCTGCGGGCCCGCACCGAGCGCGAGGTCACCCAGATGCGCACCGCCGCGAAGCGAGAGACCGACGAGTTGCGAGTGGTGGCCAAGCGCGACGCCGATGCGATGCGAGCCGCGGCCGAGCAGGCTCTCGCCGAGGCAGAGGCCCGGCGTACCAAGGCCGAGGAAGACTTCGAGCTCGCCCTCGCCGAGCGACGCGAGGAGATCGAGCGACGCGAAGCCGAGCGCCACGCCAAGGCCCTGTCCACGACACAGAAGCTGGTCCTCGAGGCCGAGCACCGGGCCAAGGCCGCCGAGTCACGTGCCGCCGAGGTGCACCGGATGGCCGAGCAGAAGCAGCGTGAGGTCGACGAGCAGACCCGCACCGCCGTCGACACGGCCAAGGCCGAGGCCACCAAGGTGCGCGAGGAAGCCCGCGCCGAGATGGACAAGCTGATCACCGAGACGCGGATGGAGGCCGAGCGCATCCGCACCGCCAGCCAGCGTGAGGTCGATGAGCTCACGCGGCAGCGCGACTCCATCACCGGCCAGCTCGGTCAGCTGCGCGAGCTGCTGATCTCGTTGGCGACGCCGGGGGCCGCACAGCCCGAGCACGTCGCACAGGCGGCCCAGATGGCCGAGGCCGCACAAGCAGCTACCGACCGTCGACCCAATCCCAAGCCTCATGCTGAGCCGCGCGACGACAGCAACGGTTCCGACGGGGGTGCCCAGCGGCCCTCGCCGGAAGCCGGTGCGAATCGCCCTGCTGAGCAAGCGAAGGCGCAGCCAGAGCACCAGCGCAACTGAGCCCGGGCCCCCTGGGCCCGACTGTGACCGAGGGCATTCATCTGCGACGATGAACGCATGAACAGCGACGGCGAGACGGACCTTTTCCCCATGATTGCATCGCCCGCCCAACCCACCTTTGACGTGGCACTGCGCGGCTACGACCGGCGGCAGGTCGACGAATATCTCGACCGGATCGAGCACGATCTCTCGATCGTCCAGGCCGAGAGAGACGCGGCAGCTGTGCGGATGGCCGCCACCGAGAAGCGCATGAACGAGCTCGAGACCCAGTTGCGCGAGGCCCGCCACGAGCTCGAGGAGTCCGGCCGTCCCACCTACGCCGGTCTGGGCAAGAAGGTCGAGCAACTGCTGACGATCGCCGAGGAGGAAGCCGACCGGTTGCGCGCCGACGCGCTCCGCGACACAGCGGCCGAGCGTGCCGCCGCCGGCGGTCTGGTGGAGCAGGCCCAAAAGGAGGCCGAGCAAGCCAGGCGCGAGTTCGAGTCCACCCTCGAGGCGCGGCGCAAGAAGGCCGAGGAGCAAGAGGCGCAGTTCCGCACCGAGACCGAGCGGCGCCGCGCGGCGGCGGAGCAGCAGATCCGTGCC
>JBAVXU010000341.1:0-2060 GCA_049698415.1 Mycobacteriales bacterium | reverse complement strand
CAGTGACGGCGCGCGGCAGGTTCGCCTACGAACGTTGCCGTTTGTGGGAAACGGGAGTCAGATGAGCCCGATGGAGGACACCTCGGCAGCGAACATCGCCGCCACGCTCGACCAGGTCGGGACCCGCCTCAAGCGGCTGCGCCTGCAACGCCGGATGACCCTCACCGACGTAGCGGAGTCCATCGGTATCTCGAAGAGCACTCTGTCACGGCTCGAAACCGGACAGCGACGCCCCACCCTCGAACTGCTCCTCGCGCTCTCACACGCATACCGTGTGCCGCTGGACGCTCTCGTGGCGGCACCCGAA
Organism: Mycobacteriales bacterium; assembly: GCA_049698415.1. GTDB lineage: Bacteria > Actinomycetota > Actinomycetes > Mycobacteriales > QHCA01 > QHCA01. Next base: position 1,753 of record JBAVXU010000341.1, on the reverse strand, counting down.
GAAGGCGACCCGCGGCTTCAGCTCAAGCCCGGACGGGTCAAAGGCAGGACGGTCATCCCGCTTACCCGTCAGCCCGACGGCATGCAGGCGTGGAAGATCGTCATCCCGACCAGCAAGACCACCCCGGAACCGAGAGCGCACGACGGCTACGAATGGATCTACGTCCTGTCCGGGCACATGCGACTCGTCCTCGGCGATCACGACTGGATTCTCGGGGCGGGCGAGATCGCCGAGTTCGACACCACTACGCCGCACTGGTTCGGCAGCTCCGGCGACGAACCCACCGAGATCCTCAGCATCTTCGGACGCCCCGGCGAGCGTATGACCGTCCGAACGACACCCGACGCACGAGACCCGAGCGCACACTTAGCCTAGAACTCGACACGGCTGATGAACGGACGAGTGGCAAGGCACCGGAGATCGACCACGACCCGATCGCGCTACACCGTGCGATGCTGGACAGATGGTGTTCAACATGAACGTCGGTGGCGGCCAATCGATCTTCGCCCAGTCCTCCGCTCGGGTGAACGAAGTCGATGCAGAGCTGCGCGAGAAGCACACGGGCAAACCTGCGGAGGACATCAAGCCGCTAGTCATCCTTGCGCTCCGGCGAATTGGCGTCAGCCTGTCTGACGCGGAGCTGGTGGCGTACGCGGACGCGGTCTCCCGCGGGCAGAAGTACCAGTTCCGCCTCAGCTAACGTGTGCCGGCGAATCAAGTCCCCAGCTGCTCTCGGAGAGTTGCTCACACGTGGCGTGGGCGTCTGCCGCTCATGCCGAGATACGGTCGCCAGGATCCGAGAACCAAATCTGGGGCCTTCAGCGCCTAATCAGGCGTGGCCGGCGCACGCTCGATCGTTCACGTGCTGGTTGGCTTGATCGCGACCTTGGTCATCGCGTCAGCTTGTACCGCGTCGTCGAGCGTCAAGAGCCACCCGTGACGCGGGTACGGTCACGCGCGTGAGCGAGCTTCTGGTCGGTCCAGGCCTCCTTTTCGTGGTCTAACAACGACCGCCGAATGCTCGGGGGGTGCGGATCAACATTCTCCGCCACCGGCTCCACGGCCGACCTCGGAGTGAGAGGAGACGTGCTGGAACCTCTTGGAACAATCCGGCGAGCAGGCCCGGGTCTAGGCGCCGCTAATTGCCTCGGAGCATGGATAGCTAATTCATTGAGGATGCCTCGATTCTGCGGTCGATAACGCCCGTCAGGTATGTGAAGCAGCACACCTTCGGCCGTTATACGAACGAGCTCACCCGTCGCCGATGTGACTCCCGCCGCATAGCGGCTCTATACCTGCAGTCGGGGTTACTCGCGCGGTAAGTCTGGGGAGCATTTGAATGTCTGAGTAACACAGGTCAAACAGAAGGCCAAGTACTCGTTTGACCACAGGAGATCCCACGCATGACCGCACCGACACGCAACGACGTCCGCGACCAGCACGTCACCGAGTACACCCGTCCGGCCCGCCGCCTAAGCACCGAGACGAAGTCCTCGTTCAAAACGACCGAGATGATCTTCTACGTGCTGGCCGTGGCCGGCGTCCTGATCGCCTCGTATCTGGTGAAGACCACTGCCGGACACCACGACTACTTCCGCGCCGATAAGGCCTGGTTTTACATCGTGCTGCTGACCATCGGCTACATGGGCAGCCGGGGCCTGGCCAAGGCCGGCAGCCGTGAGCGTTACGACGCCGACGACCACTCCTGATCAACGATCAACCACGACCCACCCCTACCCAGGGGTGAGTCGAC
>JBAVXU010000340.1:0-1736 GCA_049698415.1 Mycobacteriales bacterium | reverse complement strand
GCGCCGCTGTGGGCGCTGCGCCGAGAACCCCGACTACGGCGATAGCCGCAGCGAAGAGGGCGCGTCGGGAGTACTGAACGGTCATTCAAGCCTCCGGGAGGTCGACGAGTGCCGGGGCGGATTATCCGGGTTGCCGGATATGGCACATATCGGAGAATAGGTGCACTCTCGGCCTGCATCAATGGCTACGACAAGTTAATCGTGATGACTTTGGGTGAATCAGACAATGCGGACTCGGCTTCAGTGTGTGTGGCCCGCGCGGACAGGTGCGCTTCCGGCGGGCACGGCTGTGGCGGCCGCGGGGAAAGTGCGGCCGCCACAGCTCGGGGAGCTGCTCGGGGTCTAGTAGACGCTGGCGCCGTAGACGCTCAGCGGCTCGGTGACCGGCTGGAAGAACGTCGTGCCACCCGAGGAGCAGTTGCCGCTGCCGCCTGAGGTGAGCCCGAGTGCAGTGCTGCCGTCGAACAGCGAACCACCGCTGTCGCCACCCTCAGCACAGACAGTGGTTTGGTACAGGCCGTAGACCGTGCCCTCGGCGTAGTTGACCGTCGCGTTGGTCGCGGTGACGTAGCCGTAGTGCACCCCAGTGGTGCTGCCGCTACGGGCGACGTACTCGTTGACGTAGGCATTGCCGGCTTGGGTGATGTCCTGCGAACTGCCGTTGTACAGGTCGACCATGCCCGGGTTGGAGATCGCGCCGTTGGTGTACTGCACGATCGCGTAGTCGTTGCCCGGGAAGCTCGAACCGGCCGTCGAGCCCAGCAGAGTCGACTGCCCGCCGTCGGCGTACCACGTGCTCGCGATGTTTCCGCAGTGCCCGGCGGTGAGGAAGTAGCGCGTCGAGCCGATCATCACGTTGAAGCCGAGCGAGCAGCGGTAGCCACCGCCGTAGATCGCATCGCCGCCCTCGATGCGCGGGCTGAGCCGGCCTGGCTTCTGCTCGAGCCGGGCCGCCGCGCCGTATCTGCTCGTCACGCTCTTGAGCCGGGCGAGCTTGGCCCCGGTGACCGTGCTGTCAGCGGTCACGACGACCTGGTTGGCGACCGGGTCGACGGCCCAGGTGGTGCCGGCGATGCGGGCCTGCTTGTTGAGCGCGGAGGTGACCCCGGCCAGCTGGGGGCCGCTGTAACGAACGAGCCTGGGCACGGCCCCGGCCTCGGTGACGGTGCGCGCGGCCTGTGCGTCGGTCACGGTGATGACCATGCGACCGGTGGTGCGATCGCGATAGCTGCCGGCCGTGTGGGAACCCAGGGAGGCCTCGGTCGCTGCTGCTGACTGAGGTGTCGCCTGCTTGGTGGGTGCTGCCTGCGCCGCGGTCGGCGCCGCGCCGAGAACCCCGACCACGGCGATGGCCGCGGCGAAGAGGGCACGTCGGGAGTACTGAACGGTCATTCAAGCCTCCGAGAGGGATGACGAGTGCCGGGATCCAACTCTTATCCGGGGTTCGGATGTGGCACTTATCGGAGGATATGGGACATTTTATGACACATCAATGGCTATCTCAACATGATCTTCGCTCGCCGATTGTTGAGTCGACGCCGCCGCGGTCAGCCACGCCTCGTCGAGCGCACCGGTGGCGACAACCACGGCCGGTCCGGTCAGGCGGACCTGGTCGGGACCGATGTCGACGGACAGCCGTCCACCGGTTACGTCGACTGTCCATTGTTGACTCGCCCGTCCCGCGGCCGGCTGGTCGAGTGCCGAGAGTGCGGCGGCCACCGCGCACGCCCCTGTGC
>JBAVXU010000339.1:0-10723 GCA_049698415.1 Mycobacteriales bacterium | reverse complement strand
GCCCAACTCGGCCGCCCGCCCCGCGGGATGCGCGCCGTCGCCCACACCTGCCCGTGCGGGCTGCCCGACGTCGTGGAAACGGTGCCGCGCCTCGATGACGGCACGCCGTTCCCCACCACGTACTACCTGACCTGCCCCCGCGCGGCCGCCGCCTGCTCGACGCTGGAGGCGCAGGGGGTGATGCGTGAGATGAACGCCCGGCTGGCGGCCGATCCCGATCTCGCCTCCGGCTATGCCGCCGCGCACGAGGACTATCTCGCCCGGCGGGCCCGCCTCGGTGACGTCGCCGAGATCGCCGGTACGTCCGCCGGCGGGATGCCGCGGCGGGTCAAGTGCCTGCATGTCCTGCTCGCGCACTCCCTGGCGGCCGGCCCCGGGGTCAATCCGCTGGGTGACGAGGTGCGCGCCACGGTCGCGGGGTGGTGGAGGGACGGCCCGTGCGTCGAACCGCCGGAGTGACCCGGGTCGCGGCCATCGACTGCGGGACGAACTCGATCCGGCTGCTCGTCGCCGACGTGTCGCGCAACAGGCTGATCGACGTGGTCCGCCGGATGGAGATCGTCCGGCTCGGCGAGGGCGTCGACCGTACGGGGGAGTTCACCGACGCGGCGATCGAGCGGACACGAGCGGTGCTCGCCGACTACGCCGCCGATCTCCACGCGCAGCACGCGGAGCGAGTGCGCATGGTGGCCACGTCGGCCAGCCGCGACGTCGGCAACCGCGCGGTCTTCCGGCAGATGGTCCTCGACACGCTGGGTGCCGAGCCGGAGGTGATCAGCGGAGACGAGGAGGCCCGGCTCTCGTTCCTGGGCGCTACCAGGGAACTCACCGGCGTCACCGGCCCGTACCTCGTGCTCGACATCGGCGGCGGCTCCACGGAGTTCGTCCTCGGCACGTCCACGGTGCACCGTGCGGCCTCGGTCGACGTCGGATGCGTACGCCTCACCGAGCGCCATCTGCACGGCGACCCGCCGACCGCCGCCCAGGTCGACGCGGCCGTTGGCGACATCCGGGAGGCCGTCGCGACGGCCGGTGCGGTCGTGCCGATGCAGCGCGCTCGTACGCTGGTCGGCCTGGCCGGTTCGGTGACCACCGTCGCGGCTCTCGCCCTGGGCCTGCCCGGCTACGACCCGCAGGCGATCCACCATTCGCGCATCAGCTACCACCAGGTGGCCGAGGTGACCGCCATGCTGCTGCGCGCCACCCGGAGCGAGCGCGCCGCCCTGCCAGTCATGCATCCTGGACGGGTGGACGTGATCGGCGCCGGCGCCCTGGTGTTGCGTACTGTCATGCAACTCACCGGGATGGACTCGGTGCTGGTCAGCGAGCACGACATCCTCGACGGCATCGCGTACTCCATCGCCTGAGGGCGCGGGTGAGTACGCGCTGCGAGGGTAGGCAGGACGCGACGGGTGCAGAGAGAAAGGCGGCAGCTCACGTGGGTGACATGGTGTCCTTCCAGGACGACGGAAGCACGACGGAGGGCTACCTCGCGGTGCCCGAATCCGGCAGTGGTCCGGCCGTGATCGTGATCCAGGAGTGGTGGGGCCTGGTCGGCCACGTCAAGTCCGTCGTCGACCGGTTCGCAGCGGAGGGCTTCGTCGCCTTCGCGCCGGACCTCTACGGCGGCGCGACCACCAAGGAGCCGGACGAGGCCGGGAAGCTGATGATGGGATTGGAGATGGACCGCGCGGCGGCCCACATCGGCGCGGCGGCGAACTACTTGACCGAGCTGCCGGCGACGTCCAGCGCCGGTGTCGGGTGTGTCGGGTTCTGCATGGGCGGCAGCCTGTCCCTGTGGTCGGCCACGCTGTCCGACGACATCGTCGCGGCTGTCGGCTTCTACCCGGCGCTGCCGTGGTCGAGGATCGATCCGGCGTGGCACAACTACACAGGCAAGCACGCGATGATCCACGCCGACGAGGTCGAGGGCGGCTGCGCCGCCGAGGGCCTGCAGGCTGCGGGCAAGGCCATCGAAGCCGCCGGGGGGAGCGTCACCTGCTTCGAGTACCCCGGCACCGACCATGCCTTCTTCAACGACGACCGGCCCGAGGTCTACGACGAGACCGCGGCTCGCGAGGCATGGTCACGCACCCTGAATCTGTTCCGCGCCAGAGTGGTCTGACCCGCCGTGCGCGACCCGGCAGCGGCCGGCACGCCGGTTGCCCGGGACGCGGCGGACGTCGGCCGACTGGCGACCGAGGCACCGGACGGACCAGAGCTCGATGCGCGGGTTTCGGTCTGCCGGGCCTGCGCCCGGCTTGTCGCCTGGCGCGAGGAGGTCGCGCGGACGAAGCGGGCGTCCTTCGCGACACAGTCGTACTGGGGCCGGCCGGTCACCGGGATGGGCCCGTACGACGCCGGCATCGTCGTGGCCGGCCTCGCACCGGCCGCGCACGGCGGCAACCGTACGGGCCGGATCTTCACCGGCGACCGCAGCGGCGACTGGCTGTTCGCGGCGATGTACCGCGCGGGGCTGGCCAACCAGCCCACCTCCGTCGACGCCGATGACGGGCTGCGGCTCAAGCACACCCGGGTGCTGGCCGCGGTCAGGTGCGCGCCACCGGCCAACCGCCCGACCCCGGCCGAGCGCGACGCCTGCCGGCCGTGGATGGCCCGCGAACTCGATCTGTGCTGGCCGACCACCCGGGCGGTGATCGCGCTCGGTGGCTTCGCGTGGACCGCCCTGCTGCTGGCGTTGCGGGCCAACGGCATCGCCCTGCCCACCCCGCTACCGGTGTTCGGGCATGCCGCCGAGGTCGTGCGGCCCGGCACGGATGTGACGCTGCTCGGCTGCTATCACGTCAGCCAGCAGAACACCTTCACCGGGCGGCTCACCGAGCCGATGCTGGACGCGGTGTTCGCCCGCGCGGTCGAACTCGCCGGCCTGCGCGGCGGGCACTGAGCACCGCTTAGGCTGCTGACATGGCCACACCCGCACGCATCGTCATCGTCGGTGGCGGCTATGTCGGGATGTACTCCGCACTGCGGCTGCAGCGCAAGCTGCGCAGCAGCGAGGCGCAGGTGACCGTGGTGGACCAGCAGTCCTACATGACTTACCAGCCGTTCCTGCCCGAGGCCGCGGCCGGCAGTCTGGAGCCGCGACACGTCGTCGTGCCGCTGCGCAGCGTTCTGCGCAAGTGCGTCGTCCTGACCGGGTCGGTGACCAAGATCGACCACGGGCAGCGCTGCGTCACCGTGCAGGCCGACACCGGACCGCCGCGCGAGCTGCCCTACGACCACCTGGTCATGGCCCTCGGGTCGGTGGCGCGCACGCTGCCGATCCCCGGTCTGGCCGAGCAGGCGGTCGGATTCAAGACGGTCGAAGAGGCGATCTATCTGCGCAACACGGTGCTGAGCCGGCTCGACCTCGCGGCCACCACGCTCGACCCGGCCATCCGGCAGCGGGCACTCAGCTTCGTCTTCATCGGTGGGGGTTACGCCGGCATCGAGGCGTTCGCCGAGTTGGAGGACATGGCCAAGGGGGCGACCCGCTACTACCCCGGCATCGCTGCCGACGACATGCGCTGGGTGCTGGTCGAGGCGACGCCAAGGATCATGCCCGAGGTGAGCACGGCGCTGAGCGCCTACACCGCAGAGCGGCTGACCGACCGTGGCATGGAGGTGCACCTCAACACCCGACTCGAGTCATGCGTCGGCGGTCACGTCGTGCTCGACGACGGCACCGAGTTCGAAGCCGACACCATCGTGTGGACGGCCGGGGTGCGGGCGCATCCACTCATCGGGTCGACCGATCTGCCCTTCGACGACAAGGGCCGGCTGGTCTGCACTCCTGCGCTCGAGGTGAAGGGCGCGGCCAACGTGTGGAGTGCGGGCGACAACGCCGCGGTTCCCGATCTCACCCGCCCGGGCACGCTGTGCGCGCCCAGCGCGCAGCACGCCGTACGCCAGGCCAAGCGGCTGGGCGACAACCTGGTGGCCGCACTGCGCCGCAAGCCGCTCACCGACTACCGGCACAAGTACGCCGGCTCCGTCGCGAGCCTGGGCCTGCACAAGGGGGTCGCCGAGATCTACGGCTACCGCCTGCGCGGCTATCCCGCGTGGGTGATGCACCGGACCTATCACCTGAGCCGGGTCCCCACGGTCAACCGCAAGCTGCGGGTCTCCCTGGACTGGTTCCTCTCGCTGTTCTTCCGCCGCGAGATCGTCTCCCTCGGCCAGTTGCAGAACCCGCGGGAAGCCTTCGAGCAGGCGACGACCGCGAGCCCGAAGCCCAGGTCAAGCTGATCACCGATCTCGTAGGCTGACCGGTGCCCCCGTAGCCCAATGGCAGAGGCCATCGCCTTAAAAGTGATGACAGTGTCGGTTCGAGCCCGACCGGGGGCACCAGCAGCGGTCGGCTGCCAGGTCCGACAGCGACCGGGACGGGAGACGCAGTGAGCGACGCGCCGTCGAGCGCCCTGGTCCTGTTCGGGCGCGGATCGCTGGCCGAAGCCCGCCGGATCGCCGACATCCTGCGCAAGGAGACCATCGGCGGGGCGCTGCTGCTCGCCGGTGCGCTGATCGCCCTGATCTGGGTCAACTCGCCATGGTCGGCCGCGTACACCGCGATCGGCGGCTACACGATCGGGCCGGAGGTGCTCCACCTCCATCTGCCCCTGACCACCTGGGCTGCCGACGGCCTGCTGGCGATCTTCTTCTTCGTCGCAGGCCTGGAGGTCAAGCGCGAGTTGGTTGCCGGTGACCTGCGTGATCCGCGGGTCGCCGCGGTTCCCGTCGCCGCCGCGGTCGGCGGCGTCATCGTCCCGGCGGTGCTCTTTCTCTTGGTCAACCACGGCGCCGGGGGAGCGGCCAAGGGATGGGCGATCCCCACCCCTACCGACATCGCGTTCGCCTTGGCGGTGCTCGCCGTCATCGGGCGGCACCTGCCGTCGGCTCTGCGTACGTTCCTGCTCACCCTCGCCGTGGTCGACGACTTGCTGGCCATCATCATCATCGCCGTCTTCTACACCGCGCAGCTCTCGGTGCTTCCGCTGCTGGCGGGCCTGGTCCCGCTGGCGATCTTCGCGGCGCTGGTTCAGCGCCGGGTTCGCTCCTGGTGGCTGTTGCTGCCGTTGGCCGCCGCCACCTGGACGCTCGTGCACGCGTCGGGAGTGCACGCCACGGTGGCAGGGGTGCTGCTGGCCCTCGTCGTACCGGTGATCCGCAGTGAGAAGCGCGGCGGCCCGGACGCAGGACCCGGCCTGGCAGAGCACTTCGAGCACCGGTTCCGGCCGCTTTCAGCCGCGGTGGCCGTACCCGTCTTCGCTTTCCTGTCCGCCGGCGTCGCCATCGGTGGACTCGGTGGGCTGGTCACCTCGCTCTCCGACCGGGTCGCCATCGGCATCGTCATCGGGCTCATCGTCGGCAAACCCGTCGGGATCATTACCGCGACCTGGCTGGTGGCCCGACTCACCAAGGCCGACCTCGCGGAGGGGCTGGCCTGGATCGACGTCCTCGGCCTGTCGATGCTCGCCGGGATCGGGTTCACCGTGTCCTTGCTCATCGGGGAGTTGGCCTTCGGGATCGGCAGCGTGCAGGACAGGCACGCCAAGATCGCCGTCCTGGCCGGCTCGCTCGTCGCCGCCCTGCTGGCAAGTGTGGTGCTCCGCATGCGCAACCGGGCGTACCGCCAGATGGCGGAGAGCGAGCGGGCCGAAGCGGCCGACTCCTCGGGCGACTAGGCGAAGGCGAAGAACCGCAGGAAGAGGTACGGAACCGAGATCGCCACCGTGATCACGGCCACGACCAGTCCGTACTTCGTGAACTCCCAGAAGGAGATCGGGTGCCGGTTGCGCTCGGCGATCCCCAGGATGATCACGTTGGCGCTGGCGCCAATGGCCGTCGCATTGCCGCCCAGGTCGGCGCCGAGGGCCAGCGACCACCACAAGACGTTGGGATCAGTCGCACCGCCATGGCTCGCCGCCACGAGGTCGGCGACAACCGGGCTCATCGATGCGACGTAGGGGATGTTGTCGACGATCGCCGAGAGGATCGCCGACACCCACAGCAGCGCCATGGTGGTCAGTAGGAGTCGCCCGTCGGTGGCCTCGACCGCCAACTTCGACAATTTCTCGATCACGCCGGTGTGCACCAGGCCGCCGACCATCACGAACAACCCCATGAAGAACACCAGAGTCGGCCATTCGACCTCGGCCAGCGCGTCCTTGGTCGGCAACCGCGAGACCGTGACCAGGACACCTGCACCGAGCAGTGCCACCACGGACGGTTCGAGGTGCAGCACGGTGTGCAGGGTGAACGCCACCATCACCAAGCCGAGCACGACCAGGGACTTGACCAGCAGGCGCCGATCGGTGATCGCCTCCCGCTCCGAGAGCTCCATCACCTCCTGGACCCGGTCGGCGTTGTAGGCGAAGGCCTTGCGGAACAGCACCCGGCACAGGCCGATGAACACCACCAGCAACAACACCACGAGCGGAGCCAGCACGAGCAGGAAGTCGTTGAACGACAGGCCGCTGCGGCTGGCGATGATGATGTTGGGCGGATCACCGACCAGAGTGGCCGTTCCGCCGATGTTGGACGCCAGAGCCTCAGAGATGAGGAACGGCACCACGGGGGCGCCGAGCCGGTCGCACACAAGGATGGTGACCGGTGCGATGAGCAGCACGGTGGTCACGTTGTCCAGCAGCGCCGAGGCCATTGCGGTGATCAGGACCAGGAACACCATCACCCGGAACGGCCGGCCGCCGGCGCGCTTGGCGGCCCAGATGGCGAGGTAGTCGAAGAGCCCGGTCTGGCCGACGACCCCGACGATGATCATCATCCCGAGCAGCAGGAAGACGACGTTCCAGTCGACTCCGGCTTCGGTGGAGAAGAACGCCGTCTTGGCGTTGGTGACCCCCAGCGCGAGCATCAACCCGGCCCCGCCGAGGGCAGCCGCGACCCGGTGGATGCGCTCGGTGGCGATCAGGATGTAGGCGACGACGAAGATGCCGACCGCGATCCACGGCAGCACGCCGTTCATTCGGGCAGCATGCGAGCCAGCAGTGCGTCGAGCGTGATGGCGCCGAGCAGCCTGCTGTTCTCGACCACGGCAACCACAGGTGATCTGCTCCGCGCCATCACTGCGGCGATCTCCAGGACCGTGTCATCACCGTCGACGACGGGAAGCTCACCCTTCTTGGCCGGCAGCAGGTCGCGTACGGGGGTGCCGGCCAATTCGTCGCACAACGAGTCGGCGGTTTCCTCATCGATCACCCGCGCGAGCTTGGGGTCGTCCTGGACGTAACCGGGCACGGCGAAGCGCAGCACCTGGGTGCCCGGGAGGATCGTGTCCGGCAGTCCGTCCGCGTTGACGACGATCAGCCCGGGCAGGTGCTGGTGGGCGAGGAGCCGGGCCGCCTCCAAGGCGTCGGTGTCGAGACCCACCGTCGGGAAGTCGGCGGCCAGCTCTCGCGCCCGCATCGCGCCACCACCTCGGTCTCGCGTCCACGATCGTCACGCCGACCGGGATTACCAGGACACAGAGTCACAATCTAGCGCACCGGCGGGTGCTCTCCGGAACGGTAGGTTGATCACTAACGTTGAGTTGAGCGAGGCTCGGACGAGCCTCGGGAGAGTCGAGGAGACGACGTGCAGAGCAACAATCCGGCCCTGAACCGCAGCGACTGGGGGCGTGGCCAGCGCCTGGCCACCGTCCCCGACATGTCCGCCGAGGAGTTGCAGCGCAGCTACGAAACCCCGTCGTACACCCCGGTGCACGAGCGGACGATGACCGTCGACGACGTGGTCGTCCGCACCCTGGGAATGCTCGCCGTCGTGGTCGGGATGGGCGCCTTCAGTTGGCTTGTGCTGGGTGACATCGGCGCGCTGCTGGCGCTGCCCGCGCTGATCATCGGCTTCGTCCTCGCCATGATGATCATCTTCAAGTGGCAGACCAGTGCCGGACTGATCCTCACCTACGCCGCCGTCGAGGGGCTGTTCCTCGGCGCGGTGAGCCGCTTCTACGAAGTGCGATTCGGTGGCGGCATCGTCCTGCAGGCGGGGATCGGCACGGCCGGCGTCTTCGCCGGGATGGCCTTCGCGTACAAATCGCGCTGGATCCGGGCCACGCCGAAGTTCACCCGATGGGTGACCGGCGCGCTCCTCGGCGTCGTGGCGCTGATGGTCGTCAACCTGCTCGTCAGCGTGATCGGTGGCGGCAACGGGCTGGGGCTGCGCTCCGGCGGCGCGCTCGCGATCGGCTTCAGCGTGCTCTGCATCGGCATCGCGGCCCTGACCTTCGTGCTGGACTTCGACCAGATCGAGCGGGCGGTCGCCGGTGGGGCTCCGGAGCGCTACGCGTGGTACGCGTCGTTCGGCATCGTCGTGGGTCTGATCTGGCTCTACCTCGAGATCCTGCGACTGCTCGGCTACCTGCGCGACTAGTGCGGATTCGGCCGCTCAGCCCTCGCGGTCCGGGCCGGCCCGGGTGAGAGTGATGCGCACGATCAAGCGCTGCTCGCGTTGCATCGCTGCTCGGTAGTCGTCCCAGTCCGGGTGCTCGCCGGAGATCGTCCGGTAGTAGTCCTCCAAGGCTTGCATGGCATCGGGCAGCGACACGATCTCCACATCGCCCTCGACCTGGATCCAGGTGCCGCCGAAGAAGGTGTCGGGAAGCACACACAGCCAGAGCCGCGGATCGCGCCGGAGGTTCTTCACCTTGTACGCCGTCTCGCGGCTGCTGATGACGACCCGGCCGGCATCGTCGAGCGCCACGAGCAACGGTGACATCTGCGGCGTGCCGTCCCGGCGCATCGTCGTCAGCACCGCGTGATGCTGGGTCGCCAGCACCTCGCGCGCCCGGTCCAGGTCCACACCTAGAACGTACTGCGAAGATGGCGGCCATGTCGGCGCAGGAGTTGATGCGGCACGTTGAGCGGCTGCGCTCGTCGGTGTCGGTCTGGTCGGTGGGGCGGTGGAGTGCGGCCCCGCGGCCGCTGCCCGGCCTGCTCCCGACCTCGACGAGTTGCGCCGGGGTGGCCCGGCACCTCGTACAGTTGCTGGCCGATGCGGGCGCCGATGCCGAGGGCCGGGCTCGGCGTGAGGTGCCCGACACCGGCAACGACCTGGTGCTGGCCGACCAGATCCTCGTGCTCGGCCGTGACTTCGTGCTCGCCGACCCTGCGGACGACCTGCGGCGGGCAGTGCTGGACGAGGTGCTGTTGCACCGCGCGGAGCTCGACGGAGCGCGGGCGGGCCGCGACGTGCTCCAGCGGGCGGCGGCCGCCTGCCCGCTGCGCCGCAACCCCTAGACCGGCCGCCCGGTCAGGACAGCCGCTCCAGCACCATCGCCATGCCCTGACCACCGCCGACACACATCGTCTCCAGCCCGAACGTCTTGTCGTGGAACTGCAGGCTGTTGATCAACGTGCCGGTGATCCGCGCGCCGGTCATCCCGAACGGGTGGCCGACCGCGATCGAACCGCCGTTGACGTTGAGCTTGTCGATGTCGACGCCCAGTTCGCGGTAGCTCGGGATCACCTGCGCGGCGAACGCCTCGTTGATCTCGACCAGGTCGATGTCGTCGATGGTCATCCCCGCGTTGGCCAGTGCCCGCTTGGAGGACTCGACCGGGCCGAGGCCCATGATCTCCGGCGAGAGCGCGGACAGGCCGGTCGAGACGATCCGCGCCAGCGGGGTCAGGCCCAACTCGCGTGCCTTGGTGTCGCTCATCACGACGACTGCCGCGGCACCGTCGTTGAGCGGGCAGCAGTTGCCGGCCGTGATCGTGCCGTCCGGCCGGAACACCGGCTTGAGCTGCTGCACGCCCTCGACGGTGACTCCCGGGCGCGGGCCGTCGTCGCGGTCGACGACGTCGCCCGACGGCGTCGTCACCGGCGTGATCTCGCGCTCCCAGAAGCCGTTGGCGATCGCCTTCTCGGCGAGGTTCTGGCTGCGTACGCCGAACTCGTCCTGCATCTCGCGGGTGATCCCCTTGATCTGGGCGAGGTTCTCGGCGGTCTGGCCCATCGCGAGGTAGATGTCGGGCACGGAACCGTCGTCGCGCGGGTCGTGCCACTGCTGCCCGCCTTGGGCGGCGGCCTCCGACCGCTCCCGGGCGGCCGCGAAGACCGGGTTGTGCCAGGACCCGCCGACCGCCTGCTGCGCCTCGGGTGGCAACGCGTCGGAGTTGCCCCGGGCGAACCGGCTGACGGTCTCGACGCCCGCGCTGATGAACGCATCGCCCTCGCCGGCCTTGATCGCGTGGAACGCCATCCGGGTCGTCTGCAGCGACGACGAGCAGTAGCGGGTCAGCGTCACGCCGGGCAGGTGGTCGTGACCGAGCAGGATGGCCACCACGCGCGCGAGGTTGAACCCCTGCTCGCCACCGGGCAGCCCGCAGCCGAGCATGAGGTCCTCGATGTCGTGCGGGTCGAGCTCGGGGACCTTGTCCAAGGCGGTACGAATGATCGTCGCAGCAAGGTCGTCCGGGCGCAGGTCCTTGAGGGACCCCTTGAATGCCCGCCCGATGGGTGAGCGGGCGGTCGCCACGATCACGGCTTCGGTCATGTCGGCTCCTTAGTTGTGGCAGATGCTCTCATCGCACGATCTCATCGGTACGCGGCCCGGTCGGTCGGCGGGTGACCCGCCTGATGCGGTGCCGCAACACGACCCAGCGTCCCTCGGGTCCGCGCTCGCGGCCGGCGACCTCCGTACCGGTCACCTCGGTCCCCGGCTCGCCGGCGGCCACTGCCGCGGCCTCGGCCAGCGAACTCACCAC
>JBAVXU010000338.1:0-9182 GCA_049698415.1 Mycobacteriales bacterium | reverse complement strand
GGGTGCTGGTGGAGGGGCAGGAGGAGACCGGGGTGAGCCTCCACTACATGGTGGCGAAGCCGGACGCCGGCGACCTCGTCGATCAGGAGCGGGTGGCGATCGACCTCGCCGACACGGCTTTCACCCTCTACGGCAAGCTGGAGGCGGCGGCCGGGCGGCTGCTCGACCGCGCCCTGGACGATGCCGGCATCGACCGCAGTGCGGCCTACGTGACCAACGCCGTCAAGCACTTCCGGTTCACCGGCTCGGCCGGCAAGCGGCGGATCCATCAGAAGCCGGACATGGAACACGTACGCGCCTGCCGGCCGTGGCTCGAGGCCGAGTTGGGGCTGCTCGCCCCGGAGGTCGTGGTCCTGCTGGGGGCCACGGCGGCGTCAGCGCTGATCGGGCCGTCGTTCCGGGTCACCAAGCAGCGCGGGCAACTGCTGCCCTGGGACGGGCCGTCCGGTGGCGAGGACGCGGGCGTCCACGCCGGATGGATGCTCGCGACGATCCATCCCAGCGCGGTGCTGCGAACCCAGGGCGACGATCGCGACGCGGCCTACGACGGGCTCGTCTCGGACTTGAAGGTGGCCGCCGGCGCGCTGGCGTCGTAGCGCAGGAAGACCGGCGACAGCAACGCGACGATCACGACGACGACGACGCACAGCAGGCCGCCGCCGACCCAGGAGATCGTCACTCCGGTGATTGCCGCAGTGGCACCGGCGCGCAGGTCACCCAGTCGCGGCCCCCCGGCGACGACGACGATGAACACACCCTGCAACCGGCCGCGCATCTCGTCCGGCGCACACGTCTGCAGGATGGTCTGCCGGAACACCGCCGACACCAGGTCGGCCGCCCCGGCCACTCCCAGCAGCGCGACGACCAGCCACAGGCTGTCTGCCAGGCCGGCCGCGGCCACCGCGAGCGCCCACCCGACGACGGCCACCGTCAGCGCGATCCCCTGCCGACGGATCCGTCCGATCCAGCCCGAGGTCAACCCGCCCACGACCGAGCCGATCGCAATCGCGGCGTAGAGCCAGCCCACCGCGGCGCCGCCACCGAACTGCGTCTCGCCCACCTCCGGGAACAGCGCCCGCGGCATCGCGAACACCATCGCGACGATGTCGACGACGAACGACATGAGCAGCACCGGTTGCGTGGCGATGAACCGCAGGCCGTCGATCACCGATCGCAGCCCGGGCCGGACGATCTCGCCGAGCGGTGTCAACGCCGGCAGTCGCAGGGATGCATACAGCGAGACGGTGAAGAGCACGGCATCGATGGCGTACGCAGCCGAGTAGTTGTGGTTGCGGCCGATGACCACGCCGGCGACGAGCGGGCCGATCACCATGCCCAGAGTGCTCATCGTGAACGTCAGGGTGTTGGCCGCAGGCAGCAGGTCGCGGGGAACGATCCGGGGCAGGATCGCGCCCCGGGTGGGCGATGCGACGGCGAAGGCCGCCGACTGCAGCGCGACCAGGACCATGATCAGCGACACGCTGCGGATGCCGAGCAGGGCCTGCAGCAACAGCCCGCCGGTGACCGCCCACATGCTGCACGACGAGACGATCAGCAGGACCCGCCGATCGACCGCGTCGGCGACCGCGCCGCCCCAGAGGCCGAACCCGATCAACGGCACCAACGCGACGATGCCGAGCAGGCCGACGTACAACGACGAGCGGCTGATGTCGAAGACCTGCACCGCGACGGCGACCGCGGTCAGGTTGTAGCCGACGAAGGCGACGCCGTTGCCCAGCCAGATGCGGCGGAAGTCGGCATGACGCAACGGGCGGACATCCACCGCGATCCGGTGGAACCTCGACCTGATCAAGGAGCCAACCGCTCGACCACCCACTCGTCGCCGACCCGGTGGTACCGCAGCCTGTCGTGCAGCCGATCCCTGCGGCCCTGCCAGAACTCCACCGTCTCGGGTACGACCCGCAGCCCGCCCCAGTGGTCGGGGCGCGGGACCGGCGATCCCTGCGGGTATTGCTCCGACAGCCGCGACCAGGTGGCCGCCAACTCGTCGCGACCGCCGATGATGGTGGACTGCGGACTGGCGACGGCACCGATCTGAGAGCCGTGCGGGCGCGCGGCGAAGTACGAGTCGGACTCTTCGGCGCTGGTCCGCTCGACCGACCCGACGACGACCACCTGACGCTGCAGCGGGACCCACGGGATGACCAGCGACGCGAACGGGTTCTCGGTGACGTCGCGGCCCTTGCGTGAGTGGTAGTTGGTGAAGAGCACCAACCCCCGGCTGTCGTAACCCTTGAGCAGCACCGACCGGGCGCTCGGCCGGCCGCTGCCGTCGGCGGTCGCGAGGACCATCCAGTTCGGCTCGGTCAGGTCGGCCGCGACCGCGTCGTCCATCCACCGGTCGAGCTGGGAGGGCCAGTCGGCCGCGAGATCGGTAACCTCGAAGCCGCTCGTCTCGTACGACCTCCGCATGTTCCGGACCCGCTCGCGAGCGTCATCTGCCACGGGTGTGAACGTACCCAAGACCCCCAGGACGGCGGGTCGGTCGTCCGGACTGCACAATGATCCCGACCGGATGGCACCGAAGAGGAGACCCCTACATGGCCGACTTCCTGCCCGGACTCGAGGGCGTCATCGCCTTCGAGACGGAGATCGCGGAGCCCGACAAGGAGGGCAACGCGCTGCGTTACCGGGGGGTCGACATCGAGGACCTCGTGGGCCGAGTGGCATTCGGCAACGTGTGGGGCCTGCTCGTCGACGGTGAGTTCAATCCCGGACTGCCACCGGCAGAGCCCTTCCCCATCCCGGTGCACTCCGGGGACATCCGGGTCGACGTGCAGAGCGCCCTGGCGATGCTCACGCCGTACTGGGGCCTGGGTCAGCTGATCGACATCAGCGACGAGCAGGCCCGCGACGACCTGGCGCGCATCTCGGTGACCGCCCTGTCCTTCGTCGCCCAGTCCGCGCGCGGGCTGGGCCTGCCCGCGGTGCCGCAGTCCCGCATCGACCAATGCTCCACGATCGTCGAGCGCTTCATGGTGCGCTGGCGCGGCGAGCCCGACCCCAAACACGTCGAGGCCGTCGACGCCTACTTCGTCTCCGCCGCCGAGCACGGCATGAACTCCTCCACGTTCGCGGCGCGAGTCGTGGCCGGCACCGGCGCCGACGCCGGCGCCTGCATCTCGTCGGCCGTCGGTGCTCTCTCCGGGCCTCTGCACGGCGGTGCGCCCTCGCGCGTACTGAAGATGCTCGACGAGGTCGAGCAGGAAGGTGATGCCGAGAAGTACGTCGCCCGGCTGCTCGATCGCGGCGAGAAGTTGATGGGCTTCGGCCACCGGGTCTATCGCGCCGAGGATCCGCGGGCGCGCACCCTGCGCCGCACGGCGCGGGCGCTGGGTTCTAAGCGTTACGAAGTCGCCGAGGCGCTCGAAAAGGCCGCGCTGGCCGAGTTGCAGGCCCGCAAGCCCGACCGGGTGCTCGCGACCAACGTGGAGTTCTGGTCGGCGGTCGTGCTCGACTTCGCCGAGGTGCCGGCCCACATGTTCACCTCGATGTTCACCTGTGCCCGCACCGCCGGTTGGAGCGCGCACATCATGGAGCAGAAGCGGCTGGGCAAGCTGATCCGGCCGGCGGCGAGATACATCGGACCCGGGCCGCGCAAGCCCGAGGACGTCAAGGGCTGGGACGATATCCCGCGCCGCTGAGTGCCGCCGTCAGAGCTGGACAACAGGGCAGCAGACCACCCGAACCGCCTCGCGGGGACGGTCTAGGACCTACTCTTTTCGAGTGCAGTGCCCGGCGTGCCAAGCGACCAACCCGGACCAGGCGAAATTCTGCCTGGAGTGTGGCAGTTCGCTGTTGGATGCGGGCCGCCCGCTGGGCGAGGAACGCAAGGTCGTCTCGGTGCTGTTCTGCGACCTGGTCGGCTTCACGGCGGCCTCGGAGTTCGCCGATCCCGAGGACGTACGCGCCAGGCTCGTCCCGTACCACCGCATGCTCGCCGAGCGAATCGAGTCCTTCGGCGGCACGGTGGAGAAATTCATCGGCGACGCCGTGATGGCCGTGTTCGGTGCACCGGTGGCCCACGAGGACGACGCCGAGCGCGCCGTTCGCGCCGGGCTGCGGATCCTGACGGCGATGGAGGAGCTCAACGGCAGCAGCGCCGCGAACCTCTCGGTGCGCATCGGGGTCAACACCGGCGAGGCAGTCGTGACCCTCGGCGCCCGGCCCGAGGCCGGCGAGGGCTTCGTCACCGGCGACGTGGTCAACACCGCGGCGCGGATCCAGACCTCGGCTCCGATCGACGCTGTGGCGGTGGGCGAGGCGACCTATCACGCGACCTCGCAGGTGTTCGCCTACGAGCCGCTCGAACCGGTGTCGGTCAAGGGCAAGTCGGCGCCGCTGACGTTGTGGCGCGCGGGCTCGCCGCGGGCGCGGCTCGGCGTCGACGTCCAGCGGTCGATGACGACGCCCCTGGTGGGCCGCGAGCTCGACCTGCTCCAGCTGCGTACGGCGTTCGACCGGGTGGCCCGGGACAACGCCGTGCACATGGTGACGGTCGCTGGCGAGCCCGGCGTCGGCAAGTCACGACTGATCGCCGAGCTCGCGACCTATGTCGACGAGCTGTCCGAGCTGGTCTACTGGCGTCAGGGCCGCTGCCTGCCCTACGGCGACGGCGTGACGTTCTGGGCGCTCGGCGAGATCGTGAAGGCACACGCCGGCGTACTCGAGTCCGACTCCCCCGAACAGACCGCCGACAAGCTCGACGTCGTCCTGCCCGACGGCACCGACCGGGCCTGGATGCGCGCCCGGCTGCTCCCGCTGCTCGGCCTCGACACTGGCGAAACCGTGTCCCGCGAGGAGTCGTTCACCGCATGGCGGCGCTTCATCGAGTCCTTGGCGGAGTCACACCCGGCGGTCATCGTCATCGAGGACCTGCACTGGGCCGATCCGGCCCTGCTCGCGTTCCTCGAGCACGTTGCGGCCTGGGTGCACGGGCTGCCACTGCTCATCGTGTGCGCGACCCGTCCGGAACTGTTCGAGGAGCACCCTGCCTGGGCGGCCGGCTTGCGCAACACGATGACCATCACGCTGTCGGCGCTGTCGGTCGACGAGACGGCCACCCTGGTGACGCTGCTGCTCGGTCGCAGCGTGCTGCCCGCCAACACCCTGCAACTCGTGCTCGACCGCGCGGAGGGCAACCCGCTGTGGGCCGAGGAGTGCGTGCGGATCCTGCGCGACCGGGGTCTACTCGACGATTCCGGCGAGTTGCTGGGCGACGCCGACGTGCCGTTCCCCCAGGGCATCCAGGCACTCATCGCCGCCCGGCTCGACACCTTGAGCCCCGACCGCAAGGCGATGCTCGCTGACGCCGCAGTGATCGGCCGGGTGTTCTGGACCGACGCACTGATCGCGATGGGACAGCGCGACCCGGCAGATGTCGCCCATGCGATGCACGAGTTGACCGGCAAGGAGTTGGTACGCCCGTCCCGCGACTCCAGCCTGGCCGGTCAGGTCGAGCTGGCGTTCTGGCACGCGCTGGTACGCGACGTGGCGTACGGCAGCATCCCTCGGCATGCCCGCGCGGCCAAGCACTTGGCGGCCTGCCATTGGCTCGAGCATGTGGCGGCCGGCCGGGTGGAGGATCTGGCCGAGGTGCTCGCCCACCACACCATCGCCGCGCTGGAGCTGGCTGAGGCCAGCGGAGATCCGCAGCTCGCCGCCAAGATCAAGCCGCTGGCGCGCCGGCATGCGTTGCTCGCGGCGGACAAGACGGCCGGGTTGGATGCCGCCCAGGCGATGCAACTACTCGATCGGGCACTCGAGCTCACGCCGCAGGACAGTCCCGACTGGCCGAACGTGCTGGCCCGGTGGGCCCGCGGGGTCGAACGCGTCGGCCGGATCCGCGACGCGGCCGACGCGCTCAAGGCGGCGGCGACCGAACTCCGGGAGCGCGGCGACCTGGTGGCGGCGGCCGACACGCTGGCGCAGCTGGGGCTGGCGCTGCGCAACGTGGGTGATCCCAGCGCCGAAGGGGTGCTGCACGAGGCGGTCGATCTGCTGGAGACCCAGCCGAAGGGCCCCGAGCTGGTGCGGGCATTGACGCTGCTGGCGAGCACCCGGATGGTCGCCGGAGCGCACCGCGAGGCGATCTCCTTCGCCGAACGGGCCCTGACGCTGGCCGAGGAACAGGGCCTGCCGGTGCCGGGGAAGGCCGTGTCCACACTCGGCTCCGCCAAGGCCTCACTCGGCGACCCGGCGGGGTTGGCCGAGCTCGAACGTGCCCTCCCGTTGCTGCTCGAGGCCGGGCAGGCAGAGGACGCAGCCTCCGGCTACAACAACCTCGGGGTCAGCCGCTGGCTGTTCGAAGGACCCGAGGCTGCGCTGGCAACGTACAGCGAGGGCGAGGAGTTCGCCCGCAGCCGGGGACTTCAGCGGATGGGCGATGCCCTGCGGGCCTCGAGCCTGCAGGCCCTTCTCGAGACAGGCCGGTTGGCCGAGGTGGAGGCTCTCGCCGATGAGATCCTGCCCCGGCTCGAAGCCGGTAGTGACGTCAACGCCGTCGAAGCATTGGCCCTCAAGGCCCGAGCCCTGCTGGAGCAGGGCCGACCGGCCGGCGCCGAGGCGGAGCGGGTCATCGTCGCGGCCCGCTCGGTCGACCCCGAGACGCTGGTGCTTGGTGTCACCGCAGCCGCGATGGCCCGGACCGTGGCCGGCGATCACGCTGGTGCCTGCGAGCTGCTGATAGAGCTGGCCGATGCCGACCTGGCCGACTCGACGGAGTACCCCCCGCGCTTGCCTGCGCTCGTGCGCACCGCCCTCGCGGCCGGCGATGCCGATCTCGCCACCCGGTTGTCGAGCCTGTGCAACGACACCTTGCCGGTGGGCCGGCGCGCATGCGCCACGGCGTCCGCCCTCATCGCGCAAGCGGCCGGCGAGCATGCCCGCGCCATCGCAGAGTTCACCGATCTGGCCGACAGCTGGGCCGCATTCGGAAACCGGCTCGAGGCGGCGTACTGCCTGCTCGCGGTGGCGACGAGCGCGACGGTGATTCATGTCGGCGATGCAGAAGCCCTGCTCAAGGCGACCGCCGCGTTTGCCGAGATCGGCGCCCAGCCGCCCTACCCCGCATGGCCACCCTCGCCGGCCACCCAGGCCCTGACGTCCTGAGCGCGGGCCAAGTACGCTCGATCGATGCCTGACATCGTCATCCCGGACTCCCTCAAGCCGTCCGACGGCCGGTTCGGTTCCGGTCCGTCCAAGGTTCCGGTCGATGCGATGCAGGCCCTGGCCGCGACCGGCACCACCCTGATGGGCACGTCGCATCGTCAGGCGCCGGTACGCTCGCTCGTCGCCCGCGTGCGCAGCGGGCTGGCGACATTGTTCGACCTGCCCGACGGCTACGAAGTGGTTCTGGGCAACGGCGGGGCGACCGCGTTCTGGGACATCGCGGCCTTCGGATTGATCAAGGAGAAGTCCCAGCACCTGGTCTTCGGTGAGTTCTCCAGCAAGTTCGCCACGGCCGTGGAGGAGGCACCCTTCCTGGCCACACCGACCCGGGTGACCCGGGAGCCGGGCAACGGCCCGGAAGCGGTGGCCGAGCCCGGCGTCGACGCATACTGCTGGCCGCACAACGAAACCTCGACCGGGGTCATGCTCCCGGTGCACCGGGTGAGGGGCGCCGACGAGGGTGCGCTGGTGCTCATCGACGCGACCTCCGGCGCCGGCGGGATCCCGGTCAATGTGTCCGATGTGGACGCCTACTACTTCGCGCCGCAGAAGTGCTTCGCCTCCGACGGCGGATTGTGGATCGCCCTGCTGTCACCCCAGGCCATCGCCCGCAACGCCGAGATCGCCGCCGACGGCCGCTGGGTCCCCGCCTCGCTCGACCTGGCCATCGCGGTGGAGAACTCCCGGCTCGAGCAGACCTACAACACACCAGCCCTCGCGACCCTGTTCCTGCTCGCGGAGCAGGTGGACTGGATCAACGCCCAGGGCGGTCTGGCCTGGGCCTCGCGGCGCACCGCGGATTCGGCGGCTCGGCTCTACACCTGGGCCGACAAGGCGCCGTACGCCATGCCGTTCGTCACCGACCCGAGCCTGCGCTCACCGGTGGTGGGAACCGTCGACTTCATCGACGAGGTCGACGCGAGCGTGGTGGCCAAGACGCTGCGCAGCAACGGCATCGTCGACACCGAGCCATATCGCAAGCTGGGCCGCAACCAACTCCGGATCGCGATGTACCCCGCGATTCCCCCCGCCGACATCGACGCCCTCATCGCCAGCATCGACTACGTCGTCGATCGCATCTGAAGGCTTGCCGTAGGCGTGTGTCGCACTGCTTCTGCAGGCTCGTGCTGCCGTAGGGTCGAACAGACGTGACCGCCGATCGGTCAGGGAGGCCCGCATGCGCCAGTTGCGCTTCGTCGCGCTCGCCGAGGACGGCGCCGCCGTGATCCTGGCCGACGACCGCGGAGAGCAGTACCGCCTGGCCGTCGACGAGCGGTTACGCGCCGCGTCCCGCGGCGACGGCGCCCGGCTGGGGCAGATCGAGATCATGATGGAGAGCTCGATGCGCCCGGCCGAGATCCAGGCCCGGGTCCGCGCGGGTGAGGCTCCCGAAGACATCGCGCGCGCCGGCAGCATGCCGGTCGAGCGTGTCCTGCGCTTCGCCGGTCCGGTGCTGCAGGAGCGGGCCCTCGTGGTCCAGCGCGCGCGCAACACCCGGTGCCGCCCGGTCGGCGACGGCGAAGCACCGTTGCTCCAACAGGTCGTCGACGGCCAACTCCTGCGGCAAGGCATCGACCCGGCATCGGCCACCTGGGACGCGGGGCGGCGGGCCAACGGCACCTGGCGGATCACCGTGCGCTACTCCTCCGGCCGGCAGTCAGGCGAGGCCGGTTGGGTCTATGACCCGCTGTCCCAGCAGATCCGCCCCAACGACGACGCGGCCCGCGACCTCCTGGCGGCGATGTCGGCCGCCGGACCGTTCGTGACGGCCAAGGACGCCGAGCCGCGACCGCTGTCGGTCGTCAGATCCGCAGCCCCGGCAGCAGCCGTCGACCCGGTCGAGTCCCCGGCAGCTCCGCAGCCGCCGTCCGACCCCCCGGCAGCCCACGTCGCACCCGCGGCCCCGGCAGCACCGGCCGCAAGCGCTCTTGCCGGCGAGGAGCCGGCCAGGCACGTCAGCATCCCGTCCTGGGACGACATCGTCTTCGGAG